>JAABSE010000197.1 GCA_011390575.1 Sphingobacteriia bacterium | reverse complement strand
TTAGATCCGGATCTTCGTTGCTGTCTCTCAACCCTACTGCGTCCGGTGAAAGGAGTAAAGTTGGCTCGTCGTACTTCTTCAGGGTATCGAATCCTTTCTTCAATGCGTCGTAAGCAATGTCATCAGTAAAAGATCCTACGCTGACAATGTAACAATTCCCTCCTCCATTGTCATAAAACTGGCGCAATGCATCATACAGGAAAAAACGCTTGCCGGGTGCTGCATTTTCTACGGCATTGTCATTGGCTGTATCTATCTCAATGTTATAACTCTCCGGGTGGTATGCCTTCCCAAAAAGAGATTCGAATTCCACCAGCGATTTGATTTTCACCGGAAGTTCCGTGAGGTTTTTATTGTCAGGTGTAAGGGCTTTTTCGGTATAGCCCACAAAAGCGGGAATGGCGGTTTCAACCTGGGCTACGGAAGGCGGGAAAAGAGAAATTTCCTGAACATAAACGCCGGGTGTTTTGTAGGTCATGAGTATCAGGTTTTAAGAATATAGTTTGAATTAAAAGCTTTTATGAAGTAACCATTTTATGGCTGAATCTGAGAATGATAAACTCGGCAGGTCTCACCACTGCCATTCCAATTTCTACAATCATCCGGCCTTCGAGAATGTCCTGCGCTGTCATGGTCTGGCCCAGCCCAACCCTCACAAAGAAGGATTCGTCGGGTGTAGCGCCCGCAAGGGCACCGGCACGCCATTGTAAAATCAGGAAGTTTTCGATCATGGATCTGACTTTTATCCAGGTGTTGGCATCGTTGGGTTCGAAGACAAATACCTCGGTGGCCTTTTTCACACTTTCCTCCACCATATTGTAAAATCTTCTTACACTAATGTACCTCCACTCGTTGTCGTTTCCTGCCAGGGTTCTGGCACCCCAGACCAACACTCCTTGTCCGATAAATGGCCTGATGGCATTGATGGATTTGCCTGAGCTGGTTACATTCATGTCCTGCTGGTCTTTCTCATCAATTCTTACCATGGGTTCTGTTACGGAATTGAGGCTCAGGTTGGCAGGTGCTTTCCATACGCCGCGGGTACTGTCGACCATGGCGTATACTCCGGCAATGGCAGGAGAGGGAGGCAGGATGACCCTGAACTGCGCCATCTGCCTTTTTATGGTTGCATAGAGCAGGCTGTGGACATGATAAAGGGATTCCTGAGGGTTTTCCACCTCGGTTTCTCCGGGTTCAGGATACTTGCGCAATACCGTAACGGTGTCGAGAGGTGCATCGGGGCAGGAAACAGGAATCTGACTTTCATCTGCAAAGTAGGGAAGGATGGTTTTCAGCCAGGGGAAGTAGGCCGCTCCGTAAGAAAGGTTGTTATTGCCTATTCCCGTGCGGAAGTCATCGGCAAGGGTTCCGGATCCGGTGGAATAACCGAGATCGAGCTTCCCGGCCTTGAAGTCTGCCAGTCTTGTTGCATCCGTCAAATCCGGATAAACATCCACAATGACAACACGATCCATAAGCTCTGCTGCCTGGGTCAATGCCCTGGTGTACATGGAGTAAAAACTGGCTTTATCCAGTGATGCGGCATCGGTAAACAGGATAATGGTGGGCTCATCTTCCTTGCGCAATGCTGTCAATGCACTTTCCATGGCGGTGGTATTGTTGAAGCTGGCATTGGTGTAGCTTCCGCAGGAAACTATATAGCAAGGCCCCCCACCATTGGCAAAATAGAGCTGCAAATAATAATACATCCGCAACTGCAGATTGTCAAAAGGATCTCTCATCTCTCCATCCAGCACAAAATCACCATTTGTGTCCTGTTTGAGCAATATGCCATTGGCAGCATTGTTTTGATTGGTAAACCGGGTATGGGGTGGAAGTCCGAATATCTCCTCATAATCGTTTAGTGAACGGATGCGACGGGGTTTGTTTACCAGGGTTTGCCCTCTGAAGCTGTCTTTTTGGGTAAACCCGATAAATGCGGGGATGGCTGTTTCCACCTGTGCTACCGAAGGGGGGAACTTGGAAATTTCTTCAACATATACGCCCGGGGTTTTGTAAGTTCTTGCCATTGTACAAAAATTTATAGATTAATTAATGTGGATTTCTGAATAGTATCGTGTCTCTGCATCATGGGTAATTGCCTCTGTTTTGATGGGAGTTCGACCCGCATTGGGCAAACCTTCCACGTCTTGTCCGTCAATATCTTTTACTGACACGTTATCGATAAAGCCATAACGGGTAAGGGGCAGGGGGGAACCTGTGAAAGATTGCAGGTTGAATTTCTTCCCCACGTAGCGCCAGTGGGTCATCCGGTTGCGGAAACGGATTTCAAAAGCCGGTGACCGAAGATTTCCTTCATTATTTAAGAGGTCATAATTTGCTGAATCGCTTTTTGCGGTTATATGGATGATTCCAAAAGGAGTTTCTTGCTGTTTTACCAGGAAGAATCTGAGTGTCTGGTCATATGCCGGAGAGGTTGAGTGAAAATGTGCCGTATACATGCCTGCAGGAAACGGCTGCAGATCTATCTTTGCTGTTCTGTAACTGCCGGGAAGGTAGGTGTGTGAAAAGCCCAGCTCTTCTCCCTGTGCATTGGTAAGGGTGATGGAGGGTTCAAGGTTCTGTTCCGATACCTGGTAGGTTAAAAAATCATTGACAACAGGAAACAGATCATTGACGTTGGCATAATAAAGTTGGGTCTGATTTTCGGCTGTTTCTGCAAGCCACCAGGGCTGTGTTCCGGGTGTGGTGCCGGTTTTCTGCAATGCCGTGTAAAGTGTGTTTATGGTGGTGTCAGTGTCAGATAGCATGTCGCCAGGGAAATAGGTTTTGCCGTTCTCAAATACC
>JAABSE010000196.1 GCA_011390575.1 Sphingobacteriia bacterium | reverse complement strand
AATACTTTCACTAAGAAATTCAGACCCTGGGAATTGGTTGCTTTATTTGAATGTGGAACCGACAGAGGTGCTGCGGTGAAAATGGAAAGATATATCAAAAAGCAAAAGAACCGCAGGATTTTTGAACAGATGAAGAATGGAAACCAGCTTCAAGGTCCCTTAGCTCAGTTGGTTAGAGTCCCGCTCCTGCGGGATTAATCAGAGGGTCTCCCGCTGCTGCGGGATCCAAGAGGAGGAGCACAAGCCACTAGCATTTAACAACGTTAGTGGCTTTTTTTATGTTTTATATTTACCTGCTTTATTCTGTTTCATCTGTTTATAATTTTATTAATTCGGTTCCCGCTCAAGCGGGAGAGCTCGCCAACAATATAAGTTTGGTATGTTTTGACTTTTGTGAAATAATAATCATTCGCGTGTGTGTCAATACTATTGTCATGGCTCGGTTCTGCTGACAAATATTATCTGGGGTATAGTGATGATGCCTACAGGAGATTAGAAGAACATAACACTTCTGAGCGCAATACTTTCACTAAGAAATTCAGACCCTGGGAATTGGTTGCTTTATTTGAATGTGGAACCGCCAGAGGTGCTGCGGTAAAAATGGAATGATTTATCAAAAAACAAAAGAGCCGTAGAATATTTGAACAGATGAAAAATGGAGATCAGCTTCAAGCTCCCTTAGCTCAGTTGGTTAGAGTCCCGCTCGTGCGGGATTAATCAGAGGGTCTCCCGCTGCTGCGGGATCCAAGAGGAGGAGCTTGACAAACAGCCACTTACGATACCTTTCGAAAGATGGCTGTTTTTTTGTGGACACAATTTGAGACACAGATAAGTTTCTAAGGTCTCGCTTTTAAGGCCCCTTAGCTCAGTTGGTTGAGTGCAGAGAAGCAAAAGGGCTTTCCCAGAAAGAACTGGCAAAGCTCCTTAATACTTCTTATTCTGTTGTCGGTAAGTATGAGCGCGATGAGATGCAACCCAGCATTGAAGCGGCCAGGAAAATTGCAAAACTGGTAGGTACTACCGTGGGCTATCTGTTAGGGGAAACAGAACAGGAAAACATCCTTAAAGACCCGGATATGCTCAAAAGGCTCAATGAGATTGAGAAGATGGAAAAAGAAGATAAAAATCACATCCTTTACACCATTGACGGGCTTATCAGGTCAGTGAAGCTAAGGAATATTGCGGCGTTGTGAAAACAATTAATACTCCTTAGATATTTGCCTGGGGAATTGATGGTTGAGCACATCTTAAAATCTCAAACACAATTAACGACCTGTTTTATGACCCCTTATAGCAGAAAAATCGTAAAACGGGATTTCATCTTTCAACCGTCCTTTTTTGAGTAGCAGTAAAGTATCTGCTTTTATTTCAAATTTATGAAATGTTTCATGGAAGATAGGCCATGGAATATTAGGATCTCCACCATAATACTCTAATGCTTCTGTTGTTAAGTTGTCTAATTTGTTGAAATCAATTATATAAGGGAATAAATCTCCGTAAGGTGGTATTTTATAAAATACCAATAAAGTTCCATCATAAACAAAACCACCTTGGAAATCATTAGGCAAATAGGATAAACTACCAACTATAAAGATATAGTCGTTCGTATCTTTTCTGTTCAAAAACACCATATATACAGGCCAATCGCCAAAACTATCTTCTTCGAAAATATTTCGTAGTTCTTTTTCAAGGAGAGGTTGAACACCATTAGTCCTGAAAATATTCTCATCCTTTTTGACAATCGTATCCGCTTCTGATGTCTGTTTCTTAGTTTCGTGTAAATTACAAGACGTAAAAAACATGAAAAGAAAAACATAACTTAAATAATTTCTCATTTTACTTCACTGTTTTTTGTAATTCAACGTGTTAGATTGGATTAAAAACCTAATCTTATGTAAAGATCAGAGGGGCTGTTAATGGTTCTAATGTATTGATTATGCCTTTCGTTTGTACAATTAAAGTTATATAGTCTTCTTTCTTTAACTTCAAGAACATAATGCTTTCCAAGCTCTGCTCTTCTGCCATTTAGTGCATTACTTCGCCAATCATACGTACGCCAATCTCCATACCAACTGCCACCCCCTATCGAATTGTGAGCAGCATGAGAATGAATGCTAAAATTCAGGTTATACAAATCCCTTTCGGGCAATCTGTCTCCAAAGGTCGTTGGTGCATATTTATCAGTGTGCCCAGTAGCCAAGATGTACTCATTTTTCCCATTTGTAACATACCCATCTAATGCCCATTCAACCTGTGTGCCTGCAGTAATTGTAACAAAAAAGAATACATTAAAGGCTTCTTCTTTATTAGTTGTAACTACGTAACTTACACCATCCTTAAAAAAATTAGCATACCCGGGCGTCCCTGCTTTATTATCTCTGTCAGTTGATAATTGGTTAAGAATACTACCATCTTTTACGGCAACAGAAGCTCCGGTTTCACCCTTATCATTTACCGCATGTAAAGTATGCGCACCGGCATAATCCCTGGCACCTACTCCTGTATGGCTAACATACCCACTTGGATTTACATGCCAAATACTGTCTCCGTTAATATCTATAAAAGCAATTGGATTGTTTCCGCCGTACTGATAAGATGTCCAACTATGGTACTTTTCTGCAAACCTATCTTGTGTATGAAACCTACCAATCTGCGCATCATAAAACCTCGCCCCGTAATTCCCGCAAAAAAAGCGGGATAAACTCCCCAATTTACGCCAAAAAAATCATGTCCCCCACCGGCCTTACCTGCTCCAAAACAGAGCAATCAAAGAACGTATAACGCCCAAAAACACAGCGTATTTTCTTTTAATTGAACACTCTTAACTGGAACGAATTGAAGTTCATGGCGGCACGCAGCGTTATTTGTCTCCGTAATGACC
>JAABSE010000195.1 GCA_011390575.1 Sphingobacteriia bacterium | reverse complement strand
GCTCCGGGCAGAAGGCCCTGCAGACTAATGCTATTGGGAAGGGTTGAGGTAGTTTCCACCAATATTGCTCCTTGCTGGTTCATCAGGCGGAGATACCATGGAGTTTTATCATTTGATGGGTTCACTTCGCTGACAGTTATATTAGAAGAGGCGGGATTTGGGCTTATAGCCAGTTTCAATTCATCTTCCTGGGGCATCGCATCGCCATCTAAAAAGCCCGTGCGTTCGAACCATGGGCTTGTCCCACAAGTGTTTTCCCGTCGTACACTTACATTAAATTCCGGGGGTAAACCTGGGAGCGTGATTGCACCCATTTCGTTTGCTGTTAATACTGTGATATGCCCTGTACCTTGTCCGCTTTCAATAGTTCCATTATACACATACCAATCGTAATAATTTACTTCCTGATGAGCCGGAGAATTAGAAGAAAATTCGTAGGGTGAGGCAAACGCAAAATACTTACCATCATTGAGGAATCCACTCATAAATGTAGGTTTTAGGGGTGTCCCCACCCACACATCGTGCTTTGGCAGTACAACATCCCCGCACGGGCCACCACTGATAGTGGCCTGCACCCAGCCAGGCCCGCCGTTTGAGACGTTTGCAGCACGTAAATAAATGCAAGGTGATGAATAGACACATTTTGCCCATCCAGGAGCACTTACTAGATTTTGACTGAAATTCCAGCTTACCGTAACACCGGCCGGACGATTATTATACTGAAATCTGGTGGCGGAGTTGCAAACGATGGTGGGGCCGGCGAAGGAAGGCATCACATCATCTATTGCTTTTAACAAGGACTGTGAATCATCAGCAGGCACATCATACCCCAATTCCCAGACAAACACACCGCCAAAGCCATTATCGCGGGTATAAATTGCCTTGCTTCTCGCATCTGGGGGTAAATCGCCGGGGTTGCTGTTCCACGTGGTATCATTGTTAAGGATAAAATCACGATAGGTTATTCTTTGACCACTCCCACCAACATACGGATGCCATCCATAAAATGCACTACCCAGAAATAATTTCTTTTTCTGAGCGCATGTTGGTGTTTGCCAGCTTATCCAGTCGTTCATAGCATTTATTGAATGTGCTGTACTGGAATGGTTTGGCCATTCACTCTCATCGTAAGTCATCAGGTGTATAGCGTGTACAGCGTCCAGAATACTCTTTTGTTCGCTATTGTTAATAGTGTCTGGATAAAACCAGGTACCGCCGGGAAGTGCTATTGTAATTCTTTTAGAAGGCAAAGCAGCCCTTAAGGCTTGCAAAAGGGCGATACATTGGTTCCATTCAAGTATTTGCTGTTGTATAGGAAGAAGATCACCGATAGTATCAACTCCCGGCCTTTCCCAGTCAATATCTACTCCATCAAAATCGTGAACATCAACAAAATCTACAATATTGCTAACAAAAGTAGTGAGATTTGCAGAATAGGTAGCTTGAGGGAAGTAGGTAGCATCACCACCAACACATATACTTACTTTTACACCTTTCGCGTGTGCCCTGTTTACAAGACTTTCCAACCATTCGTTCTTACTTCCGTTCCAAATGTTGTCCGAAGGGGGAGTGCCTTGCCACATATCAGGTAATTTGCCTATGTACAGTCTTCCATCATCTTTGCATCCTATATCGCTGGCTATCACATGGGTAAGTCTGTCTAATTGCTGATTGGAGGGAAACCCTTGGGCGTACTCGGGAAACTCAGAATTGCCAATGTAATCATTACCATACGCATATCCAACAACAGCCCCTTGCGCAAGCAAAAATGCAGGTAGAAACAATACAAAAAATACAACGAAAACCAATTCAAATGTGTACTTTTTAAACATACCTCTGATTTTTTAAATTAATTCCTGATTGTCCTAAATTCCCATCCCTTCTGTTCGGCTATACTGCGATCGCAATCAAAGATTCCGGGATTGTCTGCAGGACCAGGATTACGGCGCGATATATATATAGAACCAGATTCTCCTTCGTTGTAATTCGATCCTCGTTTATAGGGAAGCGACCTAAACAAGTTGTTTAATGCAGTGGCTGATAATTGATTGCTCACACACGATAAAAGTGCCAGAGATTTATTTTTGCTCACATTCAAACTTGTTAACTGATTAAAGTCGCACTCCAAGCGATTTAGTGCGGTGTTGGCACTCACATCTAGCGTAGTTAATTTATTATTTTTGCAATTCAATGATACCAGAGTTTTAATTTTGCTTAAATCCAAAAAGGTTAAATCATTATCATTACAATTGAGATGTGTAATTGCACCAGTGATAATGATAGTGCGATTAGTTATGTTGGAATATTCGTGAATAAACCATAGCTGTTCAAACTCATCAATAATAGCATCATCCACATTGCTTTTTTTGCCATCTCCCCAATCAACAGAAAGATTTCGGGAATTTTGATCAGTTCTTATAACAAAGCCTACCCTATCTTTTGCAGTGGTAAGGGTAATGGTACCTAAAGGATATTCCTCTTTGGTACATGCATTAAGAGAAAAAGTTATCATTACGGTCAATGCCCATAGGGCGATGCCTTTGTTTAAATTGCTTTGGTGTTTTTTCATAATACAAATATTTTAATGTTGTTTTATTGTAAAGGTGAAGTATGCTGATTTGCTATTTCTACAGTTTTTCAGTTTGAGTTTTCAGGAGTTCTTCTCTGGGCCTTGCAGTTTCTGGTATTCTTATCTTCACTTCCACTCTTACTCTCTGGTTTTTAATTTCTAAATGCTGGAAGTAAATATATGTATTATTTCAGCCCCCCCCTTTTTTTTATGTTAAAATTAATTAATTTAAATACAGTTGCAAGTTTGATAATTAGTCGTCTGTTTTGTTTTATTTCAATCTTTTCTGAATTTACCCCTAAACCAACTGCTATCACATG
>JAABSE010000194.1 GCA_011390575.1 Sphingobacteriia bacterium | reverse complement strand
TACCGTCGGACTTTTTGCCCAGGACTGTGATTTATACATTACACTGGAAGAAGGGAAAGGTTTTCAATACCAGAATTTCAACAGGCGTGATCGTCTGGAAGGGATTAACGAGGTAATCATCAAAGATGTCACCAAAAAATCAGATCGTACAGAAGCCACCATGCAGGCCAAATATTACGATAACAAGGAAAAGCTTCTGCATGAAGGAGAATACATGATAGCCTGCAGCGGCAATGAGCTTATCATCGACATGCAATCTATTATGGATCAGGCACAGTTGGAATCCTTTGAAGGAATGGAAGTAAGCCTTACCACAATTGACAATCTCACTATCCCGGGAAATATAAGTGTTGGAGACAAACTACCTGACGGGAAAATGGAGATGGAGGTCAGCATGGGTGCCAGAACCATGTCGGAAATGAACTTCACTACACGCAACAGAACCGTGGAGGCGAAAGAAACCATCACCACTCCTGCAGGTACTTTCGAATGCTATAAAATCACTTACGAAAACGTTATGGATACCCGCACCATGGGCATCAGTCGCAAAACCACTACCAAAGGGGTGGAATACTTCTCACCCGGTGTTGGCAATGTGCGCAGTGAATTCTATGATGACAAAGACCGCCTGCAGAGCTATACTGTTTTAAGCAAGATTTATTAGAATCCTTTCTTGCTTTTACTTACTGGCTCTTCAACATTCCGCTCAATGCGCTTTCGGGTCTCACCAGCTGAAAAATTATAGCTTATTTTCAACCAGAAAGGAACCTGCGAAGTGAGAATCTGCCCCCGGTAGTTGCTGGAAAAATCAGTGGCATCTATTTCACTCCCCTGGTAGGTTAATTTCCCGGTAAACGGAACTGCACTGACGGCTCCCACTTTGAACCCTTTGCCCAGGTCTTTTTCCAGGGAAACAAAATACTGTGTTCCTTCAAAATAGTTATCCTGAATATTATTCACAGGACTGCTGTATTGCACAACCACCGAAGAAGTGAATCCTCCTCCCAGCGTATAATAGGCTGACAGACCTGAAGCTACAGCCATCTGCCTGCGGCTTTCCACGCCGGCTTCCATCGCTTTGGCATTGGGAGAGGTGCTCACCTGAAAAATCCGGATAAAGGGCTGCAGACCTCCACGCTTACCTATGCTGAATGCTCCTGAAAGTTGTATGCCTGCCCGGACAACATCGCCTGAATTGTGCAGTGTATTCTCAAATACGCCATCAGAATCCAGCACCATCAGAGTATTGATGACATCTGTATTTTGCAGGTAAAACAAACGTGTGGAAACAAAGTGATTCTCAAATCTGTGGGTATATTCAAGTTCTGCACTATACCCTGTTGAAGTGTTGAGCTGAGCATTACCAGAACGTTTGAAAAACGGATCATCCCAAACGACAGAAGTATTTAAATGATAAAAGGCAGGATAGTTCACAAAAGAACGGCCGGTTAACTTCAGACTGCCCTGGTCAGACAACTTATGAAAAACTGCCAGAGTAGGCAAAAGCTTGTTAAACTTTTGAGAAAAGCCCTCTCCGGCAGCAGAAGACTGAGAATGTTCGTACCGGACTCCTGTCTGAAGTTCTGTTTTACCCTTAATGAATTGCAGGGAAGCATACAACGCTCCCGTTTGGTTCTCATATTCAGAATTACCATCATCACCATAAGAAAGTTGCCTGTACCTGGTCTGACCACCCGCAGTCAGCCGAATGTTTTCCGAAAAGGGTAAAACATAATCCATTTTGGCTGTTATCTCCTGGTGGCCGGGGTTTACATGATTTACGAGATCATGCCCGTTCTCATCATCAACAAAACGAACAGTGTTACTCCCATTCATCTCGTAATAACCTGCATCCACCGAGAACTCGTGCCCGCTTGATTCATTCAGTTTATGTTTGTAATAAACAGAGAAAAGCCCTGCTAAATTCCTGTCGTTTTCTTTCTTTTCGGCGTTCCATTCCAGCGGATCACTCCCTGTCTTCATGAGTTCTGAAACACCATTAAACTCCTGACTGTAAGGATTTAAAAAGCCATAAAAGTTTAGCTGATTTTTGCTGTTGATATGGTAATCCATTCCATAGTAAAATTTATGGGACCAGTTTTGCTGCCTGACAAGCTGTGATGACTGAATTTGCTGTTCTCCGCTCCGGGTGTCATATATTCTTTGGTATTTTTCATCAACATCAAAGTAGCGAAACTCTCCGTTGTAGGAAGTAAAGAAATTGAATTTACCCCGGTTGTAATTGATACTGTAGGAGGGGAAAGAAAATATTTCTGAAGATGAAAGCGGAATTTCGCCGTACAGATGCCCCTGGAGCCCTGTAGCCGAATCCTTTTTAAGTACAATATTTATCACCCCTTCTGCAGAACCATCGTATTGTGCAGAAGGCTGGTTTAATATTTCTACCTTGTCTATCTGAGAGGCATTGAGCTGATTAAGGAAACTTTTATCATATTCGCGACCATTGACATAAATAACAATGTTGTTTTTCCCTTCCAGCGAAATGTTTTGCATTACATCAACCTGAACACCGGGTATTAATTTCAGGATATCGACTCCTGTATGGGAAGCATTGTCCATATTTCTGTTCACAAGATAGCTGGTGTTTCCGCCATCAACCTGCGCTCTTACGCGTCCGGCCTCAACCGTTACCCCTTCAAGTCCGTAGGTTGCCGGAACCAAATCAATATTTCCCAGTGGCAATTCTTTCCCTGCAACCGGTACCCCATCCACTATCTGTGTTTCGTATCCGATAGCGCTAACCCGAATCTTTATGCTATCAGTCCTCTCCCATGCCAGGGAAAAAAGTCCCTCTTCATCCGATGTAGTCCCTGAGAGGATTTTTTCCATGGAAGCATCAAAAAGAGCAATGCTCACAAAAGGGATATTATCCTTAGTTTTTACATCCCTGGTGCGACCGGTAATCAGTTGGGCATGCAATACATTCGTTATCATCAGCAAGACAAAGAAGAAAAAGAATCCGCCAGTTGCTGCTTTGTTTTTCTGTTTTAGTTGC
>JAABSE010000193.1 GCA_011390575.1 Sphingobacteriia bacterium | reverse complement strand
ACGGTAAAAAGTAGGAAATCGAAATTGTTGGCGAGCTCCATCTGACCGACTTAATAAAATTATAAACAGATGAAAGGGGGCTGAGGAAGACAGCAAGGTGAACGGGGTAAGATGTATGGTTTTCTGTAAGTATCAGGGAATACACCTGGACGTTTGCAGGTTTCCCGGCAAAATGGATATTTTCACAATGTGCCATAAAAAAGTATTTTCGACAATGGGCATTAAAAAAAGGATTAGTGCCATGGGGGAATACGATTGTTGTATGCAATAGCAAATAGCCACTAAAAAAAGAAATTAATGTTTTGATTTTGTAAACCAATTAGTTAACTTTGTGATGATTAGAGAAGTAATTGCATACAAGGATAACTTTGTCAATTTTTACAAAAGTCAGGATTTAAAAATTCAGGAAAAAATTGAATATGTGCTTGATTTAGTACGGTTTGAGAGACAAGTGCCCAAAAAGTTTTACAAATTGCTTGAAAACACTGACGGAATTTGGGAAGTAAGAGTAATAACCACGTTTAAAAGTATACGGATTTTATGTTTTCAAGATGAGGGGAATCTTGTGGTACTTACCAATTGCTTTTTGAAAAAGACACAGAAAACACCTAAAAAAGAGATTAATAAAGCTGAAAAGCTGAAAAAGGAATACTTTACAGAAAAATATGGAGGATAACAAAATGAAAAATACAACCAATTTCGAAGATTTACTAAAACAAAAATATGGAGCGAAAGGGACTCCAGCGAGAGATAAGTTTGACGCTGACTCTTTAGCTTTTAGACTTGGAGTAATGTTAAAAGAAGCCAGAAAAGAGGCAAAAGTAACACAGGAGGAGCTTGCGGAGAGGACAGGTACTAAGAAAAGTTATATTTCAAGAATTGAGAGAGGACAGAGCGATATTCAATTCTCAACCTACTACAGACTGATTGAAATAGGATTAGGGAGACATTTAAATATATCGATTGGATGACAAAGCTACAGCAGGCAACATCACATAAAACCTATGTTGGGGGCAGTGCAAGATTAACGATTTGCAGTCTGCATAAACTTCATTACGGCGGATAGTGAAGTAGCCCGCAACCCGCCACAGGTCTTATGTGAGAAACGTAGGGCGTCATTCCCCCATCAGACGAGCCACTTAATTTCTCTTGCTAACGTAAAAACTGGAATGATTTCGGAAAGTTTAAGCCGTTGTATTAACTGAAAGCTCTATGAATAAAAGAATGCAGAATCAAAATAATATCATTTTACGTTGGTCAGAACTGAAAACAGAGAAAATAAATAAGAATATATTATGGATACTTTAATGGTAATATTAATCGTACTCACAGCTTTCCTATGGGTTTGGGCTGTTTACGATATTAATAAAACAAGAATTCGAAATAAAGTTAGCCTGTTATGGCTCCTGCTTGTATTAGTTTTCCCAATGTTTGGACCAATTATCTATTTTCAAAAAAAAAGTAGATTTCCAAGTAGAGCAAGAAGGTAACCCGGGGTTTTAAGGGAGCATTTATAAAGAAGTTTGAATATATTCATGACTGGCTATTCCGGTCCATATTAACCCCTCCCAAACCAGATAAAAAATTGCAAAACACATCTGCCATTCCGGAGCATGTTGACCCCCTTATTTTGAACCATGGTTTAGCCTGGCCCCAAAAGGACAAGTTTTTCCCCATTTTTTGCAACCTCCCACCCGTAAGGAATAACCTTCTATGCGCTGTTTTGAAAAAACACAAATTTTATCTAAAAAAAAGCAAAGGTTGTATTGAAAAATATTTGTATTTGATGATTGAGATGGGGCTGAGTAAAGCAGCAAGGCAATCGGGGTAAGATGTATGGTTTTCTGGAAGTTTTAGGAAGGCACCTGGACGTTTGCAGGTTTCCCCGGCAAAATGGATATTAGCACAATGTGCAAAAAAATATTTTCGACAATATCCCATATAAAAGTATTAGTGCAATGTGGGAATACGTACGTTTTAGGCAAAATAAGTGATTAGATTCTGCTAAAGATTATCCAAATTATTTTTTTATTAACTTTGGAATATGAAACATTTGACATTAAATATTCCTGATAGTCTGAATCTCAATGAAAGAGAGACAAAAAGATTCTTAGCGGCAAAAATGTATGAATCTGGAAGACTTTCTTTAGGACAGGCTGCTGAATTAGCTGGACTTTCAAAAGTAGCCTTTTCTGAAATATTGGCTGATTTTAATGTTTCATTGATAAATTATCCTCCATCAGATATTATAAGAGATGCCGCACAGTTCTGAAATAATCATTTCTGATACGAGTTGTTTGATTCTTTTACACAAGATTGATGAGCTTGAAATATTGAAGTCTTTGTCGGAAAATGTTTTTATCACGGAAACAATTAGGAAGGAATTCGGTAAAACCCTACCCGCATGGATTAAAATAAAATCACCTTTAGATACGCGGGAAAGCGCTAACTTTAAAGTCAAAACAATTAATAGACTGTCGGTGTACCGGGATAGGGAAGCGCTTTGAATTGCGCAATGGTGAAAAGAATTATCGACGAATCAATGATTCCAAAATTTCGCGAAGACGATTATTTTGGCGGACTATATGCAGGGAGCAAGGTACTAGTGGAATTCTTAAATTGACCAGGGAATCCTGGATATTCCGGATCCTGCTGACCCCTCCAAAACCGGGAAAAACATTGTAAAGTAACTGCCATTCCGGCGGATACTGACCCCCCTTTTTTAGAAAACAGGACGTATTATTCCGGAGCATATTGAACCCCTTATTTGAATCACGGATTTACATCAACTACTGCATCTGTCTTTCTGTGTTTTGCAAAATGCTTCCCTTCGTAGCCCTCAATTCACGGTAAATCCCTAAGTAAACTGTGTAATAAAAACCCCTTCCTGGTTTCGGGAATTTCTGAAATTGTATTGTTTTACAATTTTAAATCAGGCGTTTGACCGCCGTTTATGAAAAAGGTACATATTTTTAATTTTTATTTGTCGCATACAAAAAATATTTTATTACATTTATTTGTAGTTAACATGAAAATAGAGGGTTGTGCTCTTAAAATATTGTGGTGTAATGGAAATTAGGTGTTG
>JAABSE010000192.1 GCA_011390575.1 Sphingobacteriia bacterium | reverse complement strand
CAGCGTTCGACTGAGCTCTCGCCGAAGTCTTGATTACAACATGCAGAACAATTGAATTGCCGATGTTCTGCTTCCTGGCACACTACCTGCATGTTGCAGACTGCGGGCTACTATACTATCCCCCGAAACGAAAGATAACGCTAAGCAGAAAACCTAAAACCTGCACTGCGCCCATCCCGCCCCGCAAGACCAGGTATAGCACGTTGTGGGTCGGTTTTTAATTCAACCTTAGTACTTCATTGTAAAAGTACCAGTCAGATTATCACCCTTAAAATATAAATTTAAATCTCCTTCTATAATATTTTCAGCTGTGTCAAATAACTTAATATCTACATACCCACTATCTGCCTGGGAAAAGGCTTCAGGGGGAAAATTAAAGTAAGAAAGAAAAAAATCGACATTTCTTAGCAATGCTGCATTAAAACCAAGGCTTGATATTTGATTAATTCCCAATTCTAATTCTTCATGAAAAAAGGACATGCTTACAGCGGAATTATCATCAAAAACAATTTTACTATGTACATATGGGTAGTAATTTATAGAGGGAATGTCTATCACATTTAATATTTCTGAATTTATAAAAATATCAGCAGAATTATCATCTAAGGAGTTTGTTCCCACTTCGTAGTTTACTTTAAAATAGCTTTTTTGAATTTTATGACCATTAGGATAAGTGGGATCTTCAAGGTTCATGAATTCAAAATAGCCATAAACAATTAAATCTAAAGTATCTATAAAGTCTATTACGAAATAACCGCTGGGAAAACTACCATTGAAGCTGCTGGCCCATTCATCAACCAGTGCTCCATATTCATTAAAGTCAGGATATCTTAAGTTAGCAATATTTGAACTTCCAATTCCAAAAGGAAAACTATCTACTTCAAAATTCACAAGAATAAAATGCAGCGATGCGTCAAAGTCTTTTTTTGTATGTACGTTAAAATAGAGCTTGGAATTCTCAAGAGTAACATTAAAGTCATGGATGTGCCATTCATATTCCGTTCCTGTGGTTATATTTATTTCATTTAGTTCAATGTCATCATATATCGCTGGGGGTTTATCTTCATCATCATTGAAATCTGTATCCGGTTCTGAAGGATTATCTTCCATGGGGTCAGTATGTGATTTTTCACAACTTACTGCTATGAAAATCATCATCAATAGTGTTAGTTGTATTAGCTTTTTCATGTCAAATAAGGTTTAGTTTTTGCTTAAACATACCTACAACATCACCCCCCCTGCTCTAATACCTTCTTACCGTGTATTGTCTGAAAAATTTGTATTTACACAATGTGGTATTTTCTATTATAGCTGTTTTTTCTCTGGAAATGCGAACCAGAAAAGATTAATCAATAGCGGACAAGGCACTATGACCTTTATTCACCTCACCTTCCCTCCCGTTCATTGAATTTTTTGTTCGGTTACTCATAATATTAACATGTCAAATATAAAAATAAAATCCATTCATTTACAAATATTAACCAAAATAAATTGGCAGAAAACCTGAATCCTGAATATTTTATTTTGAATTATCATTCAGTTTGGCATCAATAATTCTCAGTAAATATTTTAAATTCTCTACAGGCAGATCAACAACGGATTGTATGTTTTCTGTCGTTGTCTCAAATGTTAATCTACCGACTTTATCTGATTTTGAACCTGAATTGCTAGCGATATATTTTGCTGAAACGTCATCACCATTTAGTATTTTTTCGCTATCTCTAAACCATTTATAGTCACAGGTTTGCCTTATGGTCTTTACAGAGATAACATATCGCTCTACACCAACAGCATTCCAGAGAATGATTCTGGTCAAATAAAAACCTACGCCAAAACCAATTATCAGTGAAATGATAAACCCAGGCCCAATATCCAGATTGTGAACATTACTTATAATAAGCGTTACAATGGGTATTAAGAAACCCATAAGGGCAAAAATCCCCATGAAAATCAATACTCCCATAGGGGCCCTCTCAACATGGAGATTTACATATAATGTATCGTTTGTCTCTGAAACCTTAATGGATTTATGGGTTCTCAGTTCCAACATATTATCTTTGACTTAAGCATCAACATAAGCAACATTCCTTAAAATATCAGATGTAGCAACAAAAAAAGAAGACCATTAACTCCCAGAAATGTAAACAGCCCGTATTTCATCGATTTCCACGCTTCTTTATACTTCCTTTGATATCCTTCAACTTTAAAAGTTCCTGCCATTCCCCAGGGTATTACTCCCCAGAAAAATAAAAAAAACAAAACTCTTTGTCCTGATGATAATGGCACGTTTTCCTTTTCAGATATCGAAATTTCCTTTTCTTTTATTTCAACAGATGCTTTCTCTAATTGCTCGTGAGAAAGGTTCCTGTTTTTCAGTTCTATCTCAGCAGCAGTTACCGCTTCTGGCTGGTAATCATCTTTCATTTTGGTGACAATTTCCAGTAATTCGCTGTCTGAGCGTTTGGCCATTATTTCTTTAAAATCATTCGCCATTATTTATGGATTTGATGGGTACTTTTAAATTTCATGTTTGCATGAGGTTCAAAAAAACTACGGGTTCCCAAAAATACGCGCCCTTCTGTTCGTCAGCTTTATTCAGGACATATTCAGTCCAAATTTGCTCAGCACCGCAGAACCTGATATCTCTAATGCAGTTTTCTTGATTACATCAATTATTTTGATCTACCATCTAATATCTGCCTGGCTGCTTTCTTTGCATAGCTCGCATATCCCTGCTGCTTACAAATCGTCAATAATTCATCCTTAGTTTTATCCTGAAAATTTATATAAAATTCTTCTACTTTGCTATCAAACTCCTCTGTTGTCAAAAAAACATTGCCCATTTCCCTATCAATAAAGGGAAAATTCTTAAAGATCATTTTTGGATTTATTCTCAGGGCACTTATTAATTTTTCAGGCTTGCATAACAGGTTGGTGATAATTAGCTTTTCCCTTTCTTTAAATACGAAGAGAAGATATTCATACATTGGACATTTAAATCGTGAGAAGTTATATCTATCAACTTTAACATGATAAACTTCTATCAGGTCTTTTTTATTAAATTCAACTTTTCCATATCTATTTTCTATCTTAATTATCTCATTCTCACTGTCAACAGT
>JAABSE010000191.1 GCA_011390575.1 Sphingobacteriia bacterium | reverse complement strand
GCAACCGTGCAGGTTACTCGTCGGACGACTTTGAGTCGTCGGTCGAGGAAGGCGGACAATTCTCGTCAGACGACTTTGAGTCGTCAGACGAGTAGGTTCGCTGCTTTTACTCGTCGGACGACTTGAAGTCGTCAGACGAGTTGAGTTCGCTGCTGTTACTCGTCAAACGACCTTGAGTCGTCGAACGAGTAAATTTACATCAATTTCAATGCTGCAGGAAGGTAAGAGCTCTTTGAAAGAAGGGATCTTCTATTTTATTGGAAGGATAAGACGCTTTTGCAAACTCAATCTTCATATTCTCATTAACAATCAAAAAATATGGATTATTTACTATTGAATCAAATTCCATGGGTATATTAACCGGCATAAGTCGATTATAGAAAGGAAATTCGACCTCGAGATTTCTACTATATATGTTCAAATATTTAACATCCGGCAGTTGTGCAAGAGAAATTATTTTCCCCGGAATACCAAGAGAATCATTGATTTGTCTTAAAATATTTATATCATTTTCCACACAATAAGAACATGACACATCAGAGAAACGATAAATCAAAGTTGAGCCTTTAACTATGGATGATAACTCTTTAGTATTGCCCCCCAAAGAAACCATATCAACATCATCCATTAAACGATTTAACGTAAATAACTCCAAAGAGTCATAACCTGCTTTAACGGATTGTTCATGTTTAAGGCCATAAATAGTATCCTTATAAAACCAGAACTGCTCAATCGATTTTTGGTATGACATGTCTTTCTTTTTGGTCAAAGCGACCATTAAAAGAATGACCAGGAGCAAAATTATATTTGTAAGATTAATGTGTTTTTTCATTGTTGTTTTTTTAGTTTTCCTCAAGACTAAAAACTATCAGGCATGGATTATCAAAAACGGATACTTCCTCCGGAACCTTATAAGAACTATTGGCATTCTCAAATTGAACAATGTTTTCGGGTTGGGCAAAAGCCAGGAACCGGTTTGGAAACAAAGCATTGTTGAGTCTGCAAACCGGCAGCAATCCTGCATCAAACAAGTCAGCGGAATAATAATATTTTCCTGTTTCTTTTGAGTAAATCATGAAATTGTCCACACCAAAAAGTGAAAAATTGAAAGAAATAAATTTCGCATTTTCACTGATGCTATAAAAAGGAACAATTTTCTCGCCCATACGCGACTTATCATACGTTGCACCGACTCCCGAAATCAAATCTTGCTCGGTTATTGCCAAGTGTCCAAAATCAAAATAATACTCTTTCTGTGGTTGTATTGACTCCATTGGTTCTTCAAGTTTTATGGAGTAAAGAAAATTATCAAAAGTTCTTGAAAGCAATATTCTATTATCAAATACAGAAATAGGAGAACTGTTTGCAATTGAAGTAAGATTCTCATTTATATGCATAAAGCTGGTTAAATATCTTTTTTCAGATATAACATAAAGACTGTAAAGTTCTAAACTATCACTATTTCCCCTTGGCCAGTTAAGTATAAGGGTATCACTATTGAGCAATTCTGCACTTCGGATTTTTAAATCTTCGTGAGTTTCAGAATACAGATAATTCAGGTACAAATCATAGACATGGATTTTTTCAGGATAATCGTAAACATAAACCAATTCTTTTACTTCATCAATGAAAAACTCATTGAAATGCTCTATTTCTCCAGGCCCGCTGCCTCTTTGGAGGCTTGTAATAAACTCACCAAAAGAATCAAACAAAAAAAGATTCTTTGAAACAAACAAATCCATTACGTAGTACTTTCCTTTATAATGCCGGACTTTGTGAATTTCTCCGATTAAGACTTCATCATTTGTTTCTAAGAATATCATCTGTTCAATCTCGATGGATGGTTGGCTATGAGTCCCATTTAAATCAATGTGAACAGTGGAATAATTATTTTCCTGACAAGAGGACAAAACAAGAAATGTATATAAAAACGCATATACATATATTGCACTTCTACTATTTTGCACTTTGGTATTTGATTAACATAAAAGCAATATTTGTAAATGAATAAAACTTTGTTTAGACTTTAAATATGATTGACTTCAGTAAAGTGTTCCCTAAAAAATACTATCTGCAATTTAATAAATCCAGTCAAATAAAGGTTGAGTGGGAAGGGGCTAATCTTTGCAAGCAATAGCTCCAAGATTTTATCTAAAAAAGATAATTTGAGATTTTCAGCAAAAATCAACTCCTCCCACTTACTAATTAATTCCTGGCATAACCTCGAGAGGATGCAGTGTTACAACAATAAATCTTACCGCTAAACTCGTTTGTCACGTCTCCCATTCCCAAGAGACATCTTGTTTGAGATGTGCAAGACTTATCCCCACCAGGATTTACAATTATTACACCTATTCCGCCAAACAAATTATTCCCCACCAAAAACAACCCGGCAAAGGCAAAGCTCAAAATCATCAGTTGTGATAAAATTTTCTTCTTCATAGTTCATTTTTTTAAGTAAATACAATTTTTTAACTACTTAATGCTACTGTTGTTACAACTGCTCAAATTCAAAAATGCTTATCTTTGCCGTTGCACCTCCTTTCTGTTTTTAAGGAAGAGGCCGGGGTGGGAAATGCTTTTCGACGAGCTTGGTTTCCCGCCCCTTTTGTCTTCCACATGTTTGTCAATGACTACCTATTGTCATATGATGACCATGATAGTATTTTTCAAATATAAGCAATATTTTTATGTAAAACAGAGGGGGGGGGAGTGTTAATTTATCATAATTTCCTTAAAGCGCAAAAACAGACAGAACATAACACCCTGTATTACTAATCTTTAACCGCCATCCACCACTTAGATTGTATTAACTAATTAACATTTTGATTTTTGGTTTAACATTGCTCGTCTGATGAGTAGGGTTCGCTGCTGTTACTCGTCGGACGACTTAGAGTCGTCGGACGAGGGGGACGGGTGGTGCTCGTCAGACGACTTGAAGTCGGCAGACGAGTATACAGAGGAAGCAAACCACGATTCAAACAACTCCCTTTCCTTTAGCAGTTCCAAGGGCAGAACCCCCAGAACAAAACCTTTTGCATCAACAAAGAGAAGTTCGGCATCATACACCGGGTGATCGTAATCGTAGAGTTTGTGGGTAAGCCAGTTTACCCTTCCACCTTCCTCTATACCATTTTGCAATATAACGGGTTGAAGAAAATGCCGGTTGGA
>JAABSE010000190.1 GCA_011390575.1 Sphingobacteriia bacterium | reverse complement strand
GAAAGCAACCTGGTGCTGGGAGCCTTGTCACGCAAAGAACTTTCGCAGGATGAGCTGCAGGAAATCAAAAACTACCTGAAACAATTTGAAAAGGAATAATCATGAGCATGATTGATTACATACCCGATCCCTTTATCAACGCACTGGCCTGGAGCATCATTCATTCGTTATGGCAGTTTTTGCTCATTGCCCTGCTTTGGAAGATCTCAATGGGGTTTGCCCGCAAGGCTCCTGCCCTGGTAAAGCAGAATCTGAGCATATTTGCCATGGCACTCATGCCTGTAGCATTCCTGATTACTTTCATTCGGCAATACCAGATATACAGCAGCGTACAGCGAATTGCATTTGTGGAGTTTGCAGAGCAGCTTCAACAACCCCTGGCAGGGAGCGGCGCTCTGTTTCTGCTACCCAAAGAAAACAACCTTATCAGCCGTTGGCTGGAAACCTACAGCCCGTTCATCACCGGACTATACATTGCGGGCATCGTTCTCTTTTCTGTGTATTTCATCATCAATTACAGCAGGGTTTATAGTCTCAGGCGAAACAACCTCACTCCCCTGCCCGCCGGATGGATGGACTCAGTTTTGTCGGCAAGAAAAAAAGCAGGGATTCTGAAAACGGTAAAAATCCGCCTTTCTTCTGCTGTTTCTGTACCGGTGGTTGTAGGATTTTTCAAGCCGGTGATACTATTCCCTTTGGCCGTCGCCTCCTCTCTTACCCTGGAGCAGGTGGAAGAAATTCTGCTACACGAATTGTATCACATTCGATGTAAAGACCACTACATTAACGCACTGCAGCACATCCTCGAAATATTATTCTTCTATCATCCGGCAACCTGGTGGATATCGCAGGCTCTGCGCACCCAGAGGGAAAGCAAGGTGGATGAATGGGTAGTTCGACAAACCGACAATCCGGTAAATTATGCGCAAACCCTTTTATCGCTGGAAGAAAATCGCAACCTGAATACGCATACGGCCCTTGCAGCCACATCATCCCAATCTTCATTATTTAACAGAATCAAAAATATCATGACCATGAAAACAAGAAAATTCAAATCAGGACAAAAAATCGCGGCCATGCTCGTAGTAGCAGTAGCTGCCATTTCACTGGCATGGATCAACCCTGCCGCAGTGTTTTTCTACAATGCACCCGACGAAACCAACATTTTCGAAACCGACCCCCAGCCCTTAGCCCTGGCACAGGCACAGGAAAGCGTGCCGGAACCTCCAAAATCTGAACCCCGCAGGATAGTGCTGGAAAACGGAAATTCTGTTGCCTGGTCGGATCTCTCTGAAGAAGAGAAAGAAGAGGTAAAACAGGCTCTTCAGGAGGCTCAGATTGCTGTGCGCGAAGCCATGGAGGAAGTACGTGCAGAATTTCAATCGGAAGAATTTAAAAAAGAGATGCAGGAAGCCCGGGAAGAAGTGAGAAAGGCAATGAAAGAAATTAACAACGAAGAGTTCAGAGCGGAAATGCGCCAGGCACGGGAAGAGGTAAGAATAGCCCTTGCGGAAGTGGACGCCGCCTTGTCTGACGAAGAGTTTCAGAATGAAATGCGGGAAGTTTCTGCAGAGCTTCAGAAAGCTTTTAAAGAACTGGAGAAAATTGACTGGAGTGAAATGGGAGAAGAAATGAATATCATCATGGAAGAAGTGGGAAAATCCATGGAAATCATTGGCCCTACCCTCCAGGAAGTTTTTAAGGAGCTTGATTTTGAGGAAATCATGAAAGAAGCAGAACAGCAGGAAGAAAAAGAAAAAGAATAACAGCCTTCAAGATCAAAACCAAACCAAAACCAAAACCCAATGACAAGCATTTTAACCCATCCGGTGATCATTGCCCTGGGCAATGCCTTGCTAAACTCGTTGCTCCAGGGACTTATCCTGTTCTTTATTGCTGCACCTTTGATTTTTCTCTATGGTAAAAAGAAACCGGAAGTGGCACACTGGATTTCGTTAGCAGCTCTTACTTTACTGCTGGCTGGGTTTACTTTTACTTTGATCGGCGGCAT
This sequence comes from Sphingobacteriia bacterium, assembly GCA_011390575.1. Classification (GTDB taxonomy): domain Bacteria; phylum Bacteroidota; class Bacteroidia; order Bacteroidales; family UBA7960; genus SKVR01. The sequence goes on along the minus strand of JAABSE010000190.1, from coordinate 1,179 downwards.
CAACAGCAATCCGTTGCCTTCCTTGCAGACTGAGACACTTACTCCCGGGTCTGCAGGGACAGCATCGGAAACTGCTCAGGTTTCATCATACAATCAGGCAAGAAGCTGGAACTATACAACCCTTCTGCCCTACATCGCAGTAATGTATGTAATGGGGCTGCTGTTTTTTGTCTTAAAGTTTGTAGCAGCATTCTACAATATTTCCTTGCTAAAAACAAAAGGACTGGAAAAAATCCCGGACTACATCCATGAAATATATCTTGGTTGTGCAGAGAAAGCCGGAATAAGCAAAAGGGTAAATCTATTTCTCTCCTCACGCATCAAAAGCCCCGTTTGTTTCGGATATCTCAAACCCGTTATACTCTTTCCTGTCTCTGCCATTACCCACCTGAGCCAGGATGAGATTGAGATGATCATCCTGCATGAACTGGCACATATCAAAAGACACGATTACCTGTTAAAAATTCTTCAGAGTACCGTACAAACCATTTTGTTTTTCAATCCCTTCTGCTACTTCTTTAGCCGGCAGGCCGAACTGACCAGGGAATTGTGCTGTGACAAAATGGTTATAGGAATGAAAAACCAGAAAATCCGTTACGCACAAACACTGTTAAAGCTGGAAGAAATAAAGCTCTCCCTTACGAATCCTGTTTTGACAGTGAAACCCAACCAAAACCAAATCATGAACCGAATCAGAAACATCATGGAAAACAAACCTCAAAACCCCCTGTCACGTGTATTAAGCATTGCACTCATCCTTATCAGCCTGGTAACACTGTCCTGGTATTCCGTAAACAACGGAAATGCTGCAGAACCAGAACGCCAAAATTCAGATCATTATACAACTGAATTTCTATGGCAGCAAATGCCCGCAGATACTATTACAACTGCTGCAAAGCATGGATCTGCAGAACGCAAAGTAATTCGTATGGATGTATCCTTATTTGGGGAAATTGATATCAGCAATGCAAACCAAAACCAAAATATCACCCTCCATATGAAAGATGGTCACACAATGGCATTTCAGTCTGATCTATCCCCTTACACTACTGATGATGTTGCTTCTGTATTCATTCATCGTCCTTTCTTTTCTTCTGACCTGCATGTATTCATCAAGTGGGAAGAGGAACCCGATAGCATCCAAAACAATAATCTTTCTGCCCCTGTTGAAAATTCCGA
>JAABSE010000189.1 GCA_011390575.1 Sphingobacteriia bacterium | reverse complement strand
GAAGCTACTACGTTGTATGCTTATGCTACGGCAGCCGATATGACCGACAGCAATGTGGCTACTGCAACCTTTGACTTCCCTACTGTAGTGGATGTTGCTGATGTGGCTGCTTTAAGAGCAGGAGCCACTGACGGAACATTATACAGACTCACTGCTGAAGCTATTCTGACCTATCAGCAAAGCTTCCGCAACCAGAAGTACATCCAGGATGCCACCGCAGGTATCATGATTGATGACAATGGAGGAGTTATAACCACTACCTATGACGTTAATGATGGCATTACCGGCATTATCGGAAGTCTCAGCGTATTCGGCAACATGTTACAGTTTGTACCTGCAGCTGACCCCGGAGCAGCTACTTCTGCAGCCAATGTGGTAGAACCTTTGGCTATCAGCCTGCAGGAATTCAACGACAACTTCATGGACTACCAATCCATGCTGGTTACCATCGAAAATGTATCTTTTGATGTGGCCGATGGCACTAATTTTGCCAACGCCACTGTTTATGACATTACGGATGGTACGCTGACAGCAAGTTTCAGAACAACATTCTTTGATGTAGACTATATTGGCCAGCCTGTTCCTTCCGGAAACTGGAACATCACCGGACTTCCCAACTCCCGTAGCGACGGAGACTTCATAACGGCCCGCAACCTGGCTGATTTTGAGGAGTATGTAGCGCCATTTGTGGAAATATTCCAGGCCATACCTGCGTATTTCAATGTAACCGGCCATACCGAGAGAGGATTTGCTGTTGATGCAAATAATGTTTATGTAGCCAGCCGCAATGGAGGTGTATTTGTCAAAGTTCACGACCGTTTAACCGGTGCTGTTACCGGCGATCTGGTAACAACCGGAATTACCGGAGGAACTTTTGCTGTTAATGATGTTGAAGTTACAGCAGATGGGGTCATTTTAGCTGCTAACATGGCCATGAACGAAGCAGGAATATTCAAAATATACCAAATGGATGCAGTAGCCGACCCTGTAGTATTGATCGAATATCCTGTTACTGGCGGCAGATTTGGCGATAAATTCACGGTTGTGGGAAGCATGAGCGATGGAAGTGCCGTCATTTATGCAGCCAATGGTTCAGCTGCTGAAGTAGTGAAATGGACGATGGAAGCTGATGGTGAAGGGTTTGCTTTTGGCGAGCCTGAAACCATTTCTATTGCAGTTGCTAATGGTGGTACTCCCGTAGTAGCCCCCCTGCCTGATGGTTCTTTCTATTATACAGCCAGCGGGCAAGGTGTCTCCAAACTCAATGCAGATGGCACTCTCATTGGCCTTGTCAGTACAGATTTGGTTGCATCCAGCTCTACTGCGATGAAATATATAGGTACTGAAGGTACAGATGAGTTTCTCGCGATATACCAGAATGGAACGGGTAATGAAAATATTCGTGTGGTCAGACTAATTAATGGAGACCCCACTGATGCTGTGATTGAGTTCATTACTCCTTCCATGTTTGTGAATGCCAATCCCAACGGAACAGGTGATGTTGCCTTTATTCCCAATCTTACCAAGGAACCCGGTAATGTTGATTTGTATGTAATGGGAACCAACAATGGCGTTGGAGGCTACACGAGCCAAATCCTGAACATTGAAGCTCCTGTTTATCTACCCCCGGCAGAAGAACCTATAGTTATCAACACATTCCCCTGGCTGGAAGGCTTCGAGGATGACTCTGAAACAAGGGATCTCTGGACACAAATTCAGGAAGATGGAACAGCCGACTGGACATTCCAGGCAGGTGCCGGTGGTGGCGGAATTACTGAAGCCTACGCAGGAGCACTCAATGCCCGTTTTGTAGCGCAATCCGGTGACAATTCACCCATTACAAAACTGGTATCTCCTGTATTGGATTTAACCACCCTTACCGATCCCTCGTTGAGTTTCTTCTACGGACAACCCGCATGGTCTGCCGATCAGAATGAAACCAAGGTATATTATCGTATCAGCGATACCGACCCATGGGTTGAATTGGCTCACTTTACGGAAAGTGTAACTTCGTGGACAGAAGTTGTTCTTGAGTTACCGGAACCTTCTGCCACCTATCAGATTGCTTTCGAAGGCATCAATAACTATGGATATGCCAATGTTATTGACAATGTAATGGTGGGTGAAGCACCTCCTGTATACACAGTCACCTTTGCTATAGAAGACGAAACAGGTACTGCCATTACCGATGCTATGGTAACCCTGGACGAAGTGACCAATGCAGAAGGCGATTATGTATTTACAGACCTGCTCCCCGGCGAATATGCCTATAGCATTGTAGCCCTGGGTTTTGAAGATACTGCCGGCACTGTAACCATCGTAGATCAAGACATTACTGTTACGGTAGTCATGATTGAAGCCGAAGAAATAATTGCTTTGACAGAATTCTTCGAAAACTTTGACGCAGTAGAAACCCCTGATCTTCCTGAAGGATGGAGCAAGCTTATTGATGCTGGTAACACTACAGCCGATTTTGCCACTACATCCCTCTCCACGCCGGTTTCTGAACCTAATCATCTCAGAATCCGCAATGGAAACGATGCTACTCCTTCCATGATCCTTGTGGGACCCAAAGTCACCTTGTTTGAAACCAACTGGCTGACTTTCTATGGAAGAAACAGCACAGCGGCTCAAACGGTTGATCTGGCTGTTGGCTACATAACCAATCCCAACAACCCCGCCAGTTTTGTGGAAATAGAGACCCTAACCATAGAAGGGGATGAATACAACAAGTTTTTCGTACAACTCCCGGGCTTACTGGACACAGATGAACAATTCCTGGCTTTCCAATACATACCCATCGAGGAGTCACGTACGACCTATCTTGATGATATAAGCTGGGAAGTAGCCCCCACAACCCCTGTACTGAGCGCAATGCCCGCTGCTCTGGACTTTAGTCTTGTGGATGTTAACGATGCGGTTACACTGGATCTGACCCTGCAAAACCAGGGAACCGGCACATTGACCATTGCTGATGGTGATATGATTCTGACCGGAACCAGCATAGACGAATTCAGCTTGCCAGCTGATGTGACCTATCCGGTTGAACTGACAACTGGTGCTATGGCTACCTTCGGTATTACTTTAACCCCGACCACGGTAGGAATAAAAGAAGCTACCATTGTTATTACCCATAATGGCGACAATTCACCGCTGGAAATTGCTTTATCCGGTGAAGGCCTGGGAACCCTCTCTGAGTTTGCCGAAGACTTTAACGCACCAGAACCTCCTGCATTACCCGGAGGATGGTCAGCTATCGTGGAAAGTACCAATGA
>JAABSE010000188.1 GCA_011390575.1 Sphingobacteriia bacterium | reverse complement strand
CAGCAAGGAGCAATATTGGTGGAAACTACCTCAACCCTTCCCAATAGCATTAGTCTGCAGGGCCTTCTGCCCGGAGCCTATGTGTTGCATGCAATACAGGGGCAGTATGTGGAGCAACAGGTAGTGTTGGTAAAATAAACCTTTTGAAGGCAAAGTAAATCGCACATAAAGTATGGTTTGCTTTGTTAACTGAATGTACTTTTTCAAATTAAAGCTGAACATACTTCCTATTCCGCCGGACAGGAGGCATGTTCAGCTTTTATGCCTTTTATCCATTATATGATCCTGCAAAGTGCTTGCAATAAAATAAATTTTCAACATACATAAAATCCCACCTGACCTTCACCTCGCTATGGGTGAAAGTGCCTTTGGCTTCGGAAAGATATCTACGTTTCCCAATCTACGAATTACCCTCCTGACAACCAAATTGGCGAAAATACCATCAAATGCCTTATAGATGACGTTGAGACAATCTGCTTCATAGTTAAAACGGGTCAATTTTTTAAAAAACATTAAAATAAATCACGATTATTTGAAAATATTATATAATTTTATCACCTATACAAGTTAGTTTTTAAGACAAAGCGGAAAGCTACGGTGGAAGCGTTGTATTAGCAAAATTCCAAAATAATTAACAACAAAAAAATCAGAATTATGAACCGAGCCATGACAATACTAGTGACACACACGCGGATAATTATATTATCGTAATAACTCCAAAACACTTGTGTCGGTTATTGTTGGCTATTTATCCCGCTTTTCGCGGGAGCTCCATCTAACAACTTTAAAAAAATTTAAACAGATGAAAAGTGGCAAATGTATTTTTAAAAAAAGTGTCAGCGTGTTGACCTTGACAATAATGTTAGCCTTCTCGCTAAAGGCATGTAGCAAAGATGAATATCCCTCAGGTACCATTGCACTTACCACTGCAAAATCTGAAGTGGGTTTTACTATAAGAATCCCGAAAGATTCCCGGAACCTTACCATTGATTGGGGGGATGGCAAAAAAAGCAATGTGAATGACGCATCTTGGGATGAAATAGCTTATGATTCTCATGTGTTTCGTTTCCTTCATGATTATTCCGACACTACCAAACGCACCATTGTTGTCTCAGGTGCAATTACACACTTCAATTGCAGACGCATGCAAGTGACAGATTTAGATGTAAGCAGAATTAAAACACTGGTATCATTGGATTGCAGCGAAAACAAATTAACCGCACTGGATGTGAGAACCAACACCGCACTGAATCGTTTGGAGTGCGACTTTAATGAATTAACAAGTTTGGATGTATTCAAAAACATATCCCTGTCGCTTATATCATGTGTAGGTAATCATTTAACAGCCCCTGCATTAAACGACCTGTTCAGTACGCTACCCCATAAACGAGGACTGGAATATGGAGAAATGGGAACCATATATATATCCCAACGTTATCCAGGTCCAGCGGACAACCCCGGGGTATGGGATTGCGATAGAAGTATTGCTACGGATAGGGGATGGGTATTTAGGACCGTGAAATAGTAAAAAATGGATAGAAGCATGATAAATCGGTACACGATCAAAAAGAGTTGGACCATATTGGCATTGGCCTTATGGATAGCATTGTTTCTTCCCGAAGCATCATTTGCCCAAGGCACTATTGTCGGATATGGGTATGGTAAGAAGTGGATCGAGGAACTTTCTGAGTACCCTTTGACAGGTTTTCCTACCATCGACCAATTAGACAGGCTTACCCACGTAATTGCCAGCGATATAGGATGTAATGAAGATGGTAGTTTGTTTACTGGCAAGCTACCTGCTTTTTGGCAAGGCACTCCCCCTTCGGACAACATTTGGAACGGCAGTAAGAACGAATGGCTGGTAAGCCTTATTAACAGGGCTCAAGCAAAAGGTGTAAAAGTAAGTATTTGTGTTGGCGGAGATACTTTATTCTTCCCGCAAGCCACGAATCCAGCAAATCTCACTACTTTTGTTAGCAATATTGTAGATTTTGTTAATGAACATGGTTTTGACGGTGTTGATATTGACTGGGAAAGACCGAGAAATTTAACTGAATGGAACCAATGTATCGCCCTTTTGCAAGCCTTAAGGGCTGCGTTGCCTTCTAAAAGAATTACAATAGCACTTCCCGGCGGTACCTGGTTTTATCCAGACACTATTAACAATAGCGAACAAAAGAATATTCTGGACGCTGTACACGCTATTCATCTGATGACTTACGATGAGAGTGAATGGCCAAACCATTCCAGTACAGCACATTCAAAAAACGCTATAAACAACTGGATAACCTGGCAAACACCAACATGCGCACAGAAAAAGAAATTATTTCTGGGTAGTGCGTTTTATGGTTATAAGAAAAGCAGCAACGGAAATACACTATGGGGGGAAAGAAATAAAGTAAGCTATGTCACATATTCTGGCGGAGGTAACTACAACCGTGGCGATTTACCCGACGATGCGAGAAGCAAGGTCATCCACACCCGCGATAATGGCTTTGGTGGTGTGTTTATCTGGGAGTTGGGATACGATTTGCCTGCTAATGATTCGCAGTCGTTGCTAAAGGCAATGCATGAGGCAATCCCGATTTCTATATCCGGCCCTACCCTTGTTTGCAACACTTCCAGAACATTTCAGCTTAACAATCTTACTGCCGGCACTAGTGTAAGCTGGAGTTATAGCGGGAATTTAGTACCGCCCTCTGTTATTAAAAAGTGTACCACCCCTTGTATACATTTACGGGCTGAAAACGTCTCAAACGGCGGGCCTGGCTGGGTGCAGGCTACTATCAGTGGCCCGTGCGGGGATGTTGTGCTGCCAAAGCACGATGTATGGGTGGGTGTACCTAAGGAACCCAGCGATATATTTGGTTTTACCTACGATGGCATGCAGTTTAACAGCAACTCCGAATACGGCTTTTGGGCGATTACTCATTATTCTCAACAGATTAACTATTATGAATGGTTTGTAACTGGTGGAACTATCCAATATGGACAAGGCACACAGCATCTCCATGTTAAAACGGGAAATGCCTCATTCTCCAATAACTTCAGTGTTGAATTAAGAACAGATAATAATTGTGGAATTAGCCCTACATTATATCGCTATGGATACCTGATTCCGGGAGGGGGGGATCCTTTTGAAAGTGATACCACTCAGCTCAACGATAAATTGAAACTGGCTATAAGCCCAAACCCCGCCTCTTCTAATATAACTGTCAGCGAGGTTCTGCGATCCAACGATAATACTCACTGGCAACTTCGCCTGATGAACCAGCAAGGAACAATATTGGTGGAAACTACCTCAACCCTTCCCAATAGCATTAGTC
>JAABSE010000018.1 GCA_011390575.1 Sphingobacteriia bacterium | reverse complement strand
TAAGCGAAGAACTGGCGCAGCGAATGATTTCTTCCTGGACCGTGGAAATGAATTACCAGGCTTTCAAACAACTACAACAGGTTTACCTGCTCAAAGGAGATCAGGCCAAAGCCCGGGAAATGGAAAATATTTGCTCAAAAATAAAAGCCGATTTCAACCAGCACCTCGTAAAGGAGGATGTGGTAGCCGGTTACGGACTTGTGGATAAGGACGGCAGCATCAGTGTGATGCTTCATCCAACGGACAATACAACCGGGATACAATACAGCGTTTTGCCCATGAACCGCGGAATTATCAGTGGCATTTTCACTCCTGAACAGGCAGAAAAGCACCAGCAACTGGTGGAGAAGCACCTGAAAGGACCCGATGGCGTCAGACTCATGGACCGTCCATTGCCTTATAAGGGTGGCATCCAGAAAATTTTCCAGCGGGCAGAGAGCAGCACCTTCTTTGGACGTGAGATTGGACTCATGTATGTGCATGAACACATTCGCTATGCTGAATCTCTGGCTATCATGGGCAAAGCAGGAGCCTTTGTGAAAGCCCTGCGACAGGCTATTCCTGTGGATTACCGGAAGGTGGTTTCATGTGGCGATATCCGGCAGGCCAACTGCTACTACAGCAGTTCGGATGTAGTATTCAAATCCCGGTATGAAGCCGATCAGAAATACAGCGATGTACTGGAAGGCAAAATGACTGTGAGAGGTGGATGGCGCGTATATTCCAGCGGCCCTGGCATTTACAATGGACTGGTAACAACACGCCTGCTGGGAATCCGACTCAATGCATCAACCCTGATTATCGATCCCGTCATGCCTGCCGGTTTCGACGGCACAGAAGCTTCAACCAGCCTCTGGGGCCATCCGGTCAGGCTGGTCTATAAAACAGGGAAAAAAGGTTTCGGTGTAGAAACAGCAACCCTAAACGGACAACCCCTGACTTCCCGGCAGGAAGAGAACCCATACCGTGAAGGAGGGATTATTATTGACAAGCAACAGTTTATTTCTCTATTGACAAATGAGGTCAACATTTTAAACATTGAAATCAAATAACATTCACAAAACAAATAGCATGTACAAAAATCCTATTACATATTTTATTCTGCTTCTACTGGTTGCCACGCTGTCCTACACTGCCGAAAAACAGGACACAGCTACCATGGAGATGGACCGTTTTATAGATGAACTGATGAGCCAGATGACCCTGGATGAAAAGATTGGTCAGCTTACACTTTACACGAGTGATATGGACCATACAGGCCCGTTCATTCGGGACCATTACCTGGAAGACATCCGTGCAGGGCGTGTAGGAGCAATTTTTAATGCTTACACTGCTGAATACACCCGTAACCTACAGCGAATGGCCGTTGAAGAAACCCGCCTGGGCATTCCGATGCTCTTTGGGTATGATGTAATACACGGGCACCGCACCATTTTCCCCATTCCACTGGGCGAAACGGCCAGCTGGGACATGGCAGCCATTGAAGAATCCGCCCGTATTGCCGCCCGTGAAGCCACTGCCGAAGGGTTGCACTGGACCTTTTCCCCCATGATAGATGTAACGCGGGATCCCCGCTGGGGAAGAATTGCAGAAAGCTCGGGTGAGGATCCTTTTCTCACAGCACAGGTGGCCCGAGCCAAAGTGCGCGGTTACCAGGGGGACGACCTTCGCGATCTGAATACCATGCTGGCCACAGCCAAGCATTTTGCCGCCTACGGAGCTCCCCAGGCAGGCAGGGACTACCATACGGTGGATATGTCGGAACTGGTATTGCGCAACAAGTACCTGCCTCCTTTCAAAGCTACAGTGGAAGAAGATATTGCCACCTTCATGACGGCTTTCAACGATCTGTTTGGAGTTCCTGCCACTGGCAGCGAATATCTTCTCACACAGGTGCTGAGAGAGGAATGGGGCTTTGAAGGTTTTGTGGTAACAGACTATACCTCTATCAACGAAATGGTGCCTCATGGCTTTGCACGTGACTATAAGCATGCAGGAGAACTGGCCATCAACGCCGGTGTCGATATGGATATGCAGGGTGCCGTTTACAACGATTTCCTGGCTGAACTGGTGGCAGAAGGCAAAGTAAATGAGCAAACTATCAATGAGGCCGTGCGCAGAATTCTCATGATGAAATACAAGCTGGGACTGTTTGAAGACCCTTACCGCTACAGTAACCCGCAAAGAGAAGCGGAGCTGGTAATGACAGAGGAAAATCTTGAATTTGCCCGTGATTTTTCCCGCAAATCCATCGTATTACTCAAAAATGACGATAATACCCTACCCCTTTCAGACGATGTAAGCAGCATCGCATTGATTGGTCCTATGGCTGACAACCAGCGCGATCTCATCGGTTCATGGTCTGCAGCCGGCGATTACACCAAAAGCGTTACCCTGCGCCAGGGAATCATCAACCGGCAAGGCGACCGCACACATATTAATTATGCACAGGGAACCACGGTGCTGGAAGAAGACCGATCAGGCTTTGCAGAGGCATTGGAAGCGGCGTCGCAATCCGATGTTGTCATCATGGCCCTGGGAGAGCACTACTGGCAAAGCGGCGAGGCGGCCAGCCGATCTATGATTGACCTGCCCGGCTTGCAGGAGGAGCTGTTCAATGAAATAGTGGAAATGGGAAAACCTGTCATTGTGGTATTAATGAAGGGAAGACCCCTGACGCTTGAGAATGTTGATGAAAAAGCTTCCGCTATTCTGGAAACATGGTTCCTGGGAACTACAACCGGCGATGCGATTACAGATGTATTGTTTGGTGATTACAATCCTTCCGGGAAGCTGCCTGTAACCTATCCGCGCAACGTGGGTCAAATCCCCATCTTTTACAACGCCAGAAACACCGGACGCCCCTTATCTGACAGTAAGTTCACCTCCAAATATCTTGATGTTTCCAACTCACCATTGTACCCTTTCGGATACGGACTTTCCTACACCACTTTTGACTACTCCGACATACGGCTAAACAATGCAGAAATGCCCATGAACGGGACACTGCAGGCTTCTGTGACTATTACCAATACCGGCGAGCGGTTTGGAGAAGAAGTAGTGCAACTCTATACCCGGCAACTGGTCGGCAGCATAACCAGGCCACTGAAAGAGCTCAAAGGCTTTGAAAAAATTGCCCTTGAACCAGGTGAATCCAGGGAGGTAACTTTTGAGCTTACCTGGCAAGATCTCGCATTCTATAATATAAACAATGAGTTCAGAGCTGAACCGGGAGAATTTCATCTCTTTATCGGTAAAAGCTCGGAAGAAGTAAAACAAACATCGTTTACGCTTTTGGAATAATTTGAATCCTAAAGTCCGTCAAAAAATATTTGCCGGGCTCATTTATAAACCCTCACTAATTATCAACCTTTTTTACAAACTTAAAAAACTCAAAATCATGAAAAAATTTACGATTATTTTAGCTTTCATGCTGGCATTTGCGGGATACTCCCACAGCCAGGTGATCGAAGATTTCGAACACATTCCGCTAAACCTGATGTTAGGTGGAGAAGATGACAACAGTACCATGACTGTAATTGCCAACCCCGACATGGGAGAAGCCAACCCCAGTCCTTATGTACTTGAATTTTTACGCAGTCAGAATGGTGTGCCATGGGGAGGATTCTGGTCTGAACTTCCTGAGCCGGTTGACATGACCGACATGAAGTATGTACATGTGCAGGTGTGGAAACCCCGCATCAGCCCCATTAGGTTTAAGGTAGAAGGAGGTCCCGGCGGCACCTTTGAATTTGAATCGATGGAACCCCAAACCCTGATCGAAGAATGGGAAACCATTACTTTCTATTTTCCGGATGCGGATGGAATGTACCCAATAATTGCTTTACTACCCGACTTTGAAGACCCGCTGACGCTGGAAGATGATATTACCATCTATTTTGACAATATTGTTTTCAGTGACAATGAAGTACCGGGTGAAGGCAATGAACTGATGGTAGAGAACTTTTCTCCCATTACCATGAATCCAATGCTTGGAGGCGAAGAGGATGACAGCTATTTTGATGTAGTTCTTAATCCCGACGTCAACGACACCAACCCAAGCTACCGCGTAGGGAAATTTCACCGCAGCCAGAATGGTGTTCCATGGGCCGGTTTCTGGTCAGCATTGCCTGAGCCCGTTGATATGACCGAGCACAAGTATGTGTATGTTGAAGTTTGGAAGCCCCGTATCAGTCCGTTAAAATTCAAGGTTGAAGGTGGCCCCGGAGGAACCTTTGAACTGGAATCGATGGAGCCTCAAACCAAGGTGAATGAATGGGAAACCATTGTATTCCACTTTCCGGAAGCGGACGGTGAATACCCTGTAATTTCCTTTATGCCCGACTTTGAAGATCCGCTGACCCTTGACGAAGACATTGTCATTTATTTTGACAATATCAGAGTTGGTGCAGCCCCTGGTGGCACCAATATCAACGATCCGGCACTGGCCGAAGGATTTATGGTAAAAGTTTTCCCCAACCCTGCAAATGAGCAGGTTACGGTTGAAACAATCCCCAACAGTGTGGTAACGTTGATAGACATCACCGGAAATGTAATTACCCAGCAAGCATCCTCCGGCCCAACCACCAGCCTGAACCTTGAAGGTTTTGCCAAAGGCATATACCTGATAAGGGTTATGAACGGAGAAAATGTAAGAACCACCAAACTGATGGTTCACTAAATCAAACAAAATCTCCATCCAGAAAAAAAAACCCCGGGATCTTATTTCCCGGGGTTTTTTATTAAATCAGCATGCAGTTCAGGCTACAATTCTTTTATCCTGATGTTTCTGAACCAGACATCATCGCCGTGATCCTGGAGTGAGATGTAGCCAGGTTCGAACTTACCAAACCATGGATACTCAGCAAATTTGCTGTCGGCAACCTTCTTTTCCCAGTCAGAAGTTCCCAGGTGATACTCCAGCACCACTTCACCATTCTGGCGGTGAACAACGGTTCCGCGATATACCATGACTTCTGCCAGGTTCCATTCACCGGCAGGATTGGCATTTTGAGGTTTTGCAGGAATCAGGTCATACAATGAACCTGCTTGTCGGTTGCCATCCTCGCCCAGGTTGGCATCCAGATGTCTCTCATTGTCGAGAATCTGCATCTCGGGAGCAGACTTCCAGATGGGTTCACCTTCAATTTCCTGGCCCAGGTAAAAGATACCACTGTTACCTCCGGGAGAAACCTTCCACTCCAGCTTCAGGTGGAAATTAAAAAATTTCTGGTCGTAAATAATGTCGCCGCCTTGTCCGCCGGCTTCACCGGTGCCAGAACCCTGCACTTTTAATGTTCCATCTTCAATAATCCAGCCTGTAGCAGGAAAAGTTTCCTGGTTATAGCCACGCCAGCCATCAAAAGATTCTCCGTCAAAAAGCATGACAAATCCTTCCTCATTTTCGTCCTGTGGCTGTGTATCCATAGCTGCTTCCTCCGTTTCTTGCTTTTCTTCTTCTTGTTTGGGGCCCTGGGAGCAGGAACTAAGCAAAGCTCCGCTTATCACCAGGCTCAATAACAATGTTAATAATTTCGTTTTCTTCATGACAATAAATTTTTTGGGGTTAACACTAATAACTAAAAATTATGGCATCGCAGGCAAATCCCATCCGGCTCTGTAATTATGTTTTATCAGTTCTTGTGCAAATGCTTTAGCATTGATGGGGTCTGTCATGGTTTTATCGAAAGTGGGGTGACCGTCGGTAATTTTAAACCCGTCTTCCACAACGATTTTGATGGTTTCATCGTCTCCGATATTGGTAAAACGCATGTTGGCACCATCCCATTCCAGTTCTTTGTTTAGTTCCTGCAGGCGAACGGCCAGCACACCCATAACCACCATTTCATTGAAAGGACCTGCTTCTTTAAAAGCAGATGTGGTTGGAATTCTGCTGGCAGGATCTTCTTTGCATGCCCTTACCCAATCCATCAAATGGTTCGAATCAACCCTTCTGAGGGTTTTGGGCACACTGGGTTTCCGGCCGGAAAGCAACCATGGTCGAACACCATAGCAACCACAAATGAGGGTATCTTTGGTTCCGTGGAAGATTACACCTCCCCCTTCATCATTCATATCCCGACCCTGGGGCCATCCTTCGGGCATATCGGGTCTGAGGCCACCATCGTACCATGTCACCTCCACTTCGGGAAAGGGCATTTTTGAGGTTGGGTCAGCAGGTCTTGCAGGGAAAGTTAGTTTCACTTTCTGTGCCTGTGGTGCTGAATCCTGGAGCAACAGTGTTGAGCTCCCCTGTGCTTTGGTGGGGTATCCCAGTTTGAGCCCTTTGAAAGCGGGATGCAGGATATGGCAGGCCATATCACCCAGGGCGCCGGTGCCGAAGTCCCACCAGCCTCTGAAGTTCCAGGGAGTATAAATTTCGTGGTAGGGGCGCATAGGTGCAGGTCCTACGAACAAATCCCAATTGAGGGTATCAGGAACACTTTGTACTTCTGTTGGACGAGCCAAACCTTGCGGCCAGATGGGACGATCGGTGAAAGCTTCCACTTTCGTTACCTCACCGATTTCGTCATTCCAGAGCCATTCACAAATCTGGTTGACCCCTTCTCCCGAAGCCCCCTGGTTGCCCATCTGGGTGGCCAATTGATGCTTTTCGGCCAGGTTGGTCAGCAACCGGGATTCATAAACACTATGCGTCAGAGGTTTTTCGACATACACATGCTTTCCCAAAGCCATGGCATGAGCGGCAATGGCTGCATGGGCATGGTCGGCGGTTGAAACCATAACGGCATCAATGCTGTCAATCATTTCATCATACATTTTGCGCCAGTCCCAGTATTTTTTCGCTTGTGGAAAATAATCAAAACAACGCTGGCTGTAGCGCCAGTCAACATCGCAAAGTGCTACAATGTTTTCCGACTCCATGCCTCTGAGTACGGCAAATCCACGTCCACCCACTCCTACACCGGCGATGTTGAGTTTGTCGCTGGGTGCTTTATACCCAAGGCCACTAATCACGGTACTGGGTAAAATAGTGAAGCCTGCCGCAGCGAGGGCAGTGTTACCAATAAACTTTCGTCTTGAGATGTGTTCTTTCATCGTTCATCTGTTTAAGTTAATACTAACCCGGAACATTGTGAATTTGCATTTCAACCTTTTCTCCATCCAATTTTTAGCCGAAAACAATCTCTTTCTTGTCCCGATCCCAAAATACTTTTTTCTGGTTACGGTAGGAAACCGTACCCAGGTGTGCTGTAATTGCCTCATCCACGGACTCTTTGATTCCGCAACTTACGGGGCTTCCGTGTCTTATGCCATTGATCCATTCCTTAATATGAAGATGAGCTGTATCAACCTGCTGCCCTCCCCGGTAAGTATACAGAAGCCCCCTTTGCGCAAAATACTGCTCAGTGGGCGAGGAAATGGCATCAATACTTCCCCTGCCCGGCACATGGGTAATCATAGGCGAGTGAGTGGGGATTACACCATCTTCTATGGCGGTTTTGAACCGGGTAGAGTCCCTGTCGGCATATACCATCAGGTCATTGTCCAGCTCCATGTATGCATCGTGTCCGAAGAAAGTTTTTTTGCGGTGCTGGCTGTTGGCAAGAGTGGCACTGTAAAGCAGATTCATTTGCAGTTTTTGAAACTCATAACTTACGTGAAGCACATCGGGTACTTCCCGGCCGTCTTTCCAGTAATAAACACCCCCGGAGGCAGCTGCGGAATCAGGTATGCCCACGTCAAGCACCTGGTTGATAACATCGTATTCATGAGTAAAAAGATCGCCCGTTAGGCCGGTGCTGTAATCCCACCAGCAACGCCAGCGGAAGAAGCGTTCGGCACTGAAAGGGTGATCGGGGGCGCTGCCCAGAAACTGCTTCCAGTCGATATTTCCCGGTGTAGCTTCGGGATGGATATCGTATACCCATGCACCCCAGGGAGAGTTACGGTTGGTAAAGGTTTCTACCAAGGTAATCTTACCCAGAATATTCTTTTTAATTACTTCCCTGGCTTTCAGGTGGCTTTCGATTTGCCTGTTTTGATGGCCCAGCTGAAAAACCACATTGTTTTCTTTCACAGCCCGTTCGATGGCATAGGTTTCTTCCACGGTAAGGCTCAGAGGTTTCTCTGCGTAAATATGTTTTCCTGCTTTGGCAGCATCGATAATCATTTGGGCATGCCAGTGATCGGGGGTGGCAATTACCACAGCATCTATATCATCCGCGGCAATAAGCTCCTTATAGCTTTTATAAACTTTTGCCGGTTCACCCCTTTTTCCGTTAGTACCCGTTCGGTATATATTTGTGGAAGCTTCGAGGCCGGCATCCCTGTGCACACTAAAAACATCGCAAATACCCGTAATGGCAACATTCAGATCTTCCATCTGACGATATATTTCTACCCTGTTATCCTGTTTGTTGAGTTTTGCCGATTCGGTCCATTCATCTATCCATTTGGGTTGAATAAAGCCCAGTGAACGCATAAGATAGAGCCCACGCCCTCCTGTGCCGATAATGCCTACACGCAAGGTAGAAGTATCGCCGTTGCGTTTTTCTGTGATTGAGGGGGCTTCCACCGGCCCTGAATCAAGGCTGAGGGTTTTTAGCAGTTCGCTGTGTTTGTAATGCTCAAGTTGTTTCTTTCTGAAAGCTCCGTATAACAGTGCTCCGGCAACGGGGAGTGTCGCCAGGCTTTTCAGAACGTCGCGTCTTCCTATTCCTTTTTTGTTATCGTTATTATCCGTGTTGAGATTATTTTCTTCCATTATTTTTTCCTGAAATTGTTGATAAGTCTGTCTATTCCAATAATATGCCCTGTGGGAAACACGAACAACACGGCCACAGCCAGCAGTTCGACAAGGTTTTTATTTACCCACAGATAACTTCCCTCTCCGGGAAATATATAATCGGCCATCATCAGGGGAGGATGGGCAATGAAATAAAACAGGAGCATAACCATTGCCCCGATTTTTGCCAAACGGCTAAACAGTCCGGTAATCATAGCAAATCCTATCAGGGTCAGCCCCCATACATTCAAGAAGTCTACGACATTCAACACGGCGGGATTGGCAGCCATGCTTTGAAAAAGACCGGAAAACCAGCCTTTACTATCCATCAAATATCCATAGGATGACCAGGTGGGTTGAAATATCTTAACCACACCTTCATACATTAAATGCCATCCGATGGCTACCCGCAATGCAACCAGTAAAATAAGCTGAGAGCGGGTATAATTGAATTTATTCATAAAAAGGGTTTTATTGTTATTAGGTTAGGGAGTTTTTATCAAGACTTATTTAACAAATCCGGCATTCATCAAATATTCCAGGCTCTTTCTTACACTTTCCAGGGGCTCGTAGTTGTATTTTTCAACCTCAACCACGATATGTTTCATACCCGATTTTTCGGCGGCAGTGAATACCCTTTCAAAATCCATCTCACCACTGGCACCCAGTTCGGCGTGATCTTTTACATGCCAAACCTCAAAACGACCGGGATATTGTTGAAAGTAATCCACTGCATCAGCACCACCCTTATCGATCCAGTAGAGGTCCAGTTGAAAGAAGACATGATCAGGATTGGTTTTGTCGAGCATACGATCATAGACAATCTCTCCCTCAATGCTTTCGAACTCCACGGCATGGTTGTGAAACCCAAATCGCATTCCTGCCTCACTGCTCATGCGCCCGGCAGTATTAAACATTTCAATGTACCTGTCAAGCACATCAATATCACGGGAGGCCTGCCGTCCCATTGATGCTTGCACAATGTACTGCACCCCGGCGCGCTGATGCGCATCTATGCATTGTGCCCACCATTGGGATATCTGGTCGTCATTTAGATCTTCAATACTCAGATTAACATGGGAGCTGAGGAAGTCCATACCATAGGATTCAACCAAATTACGGAAAGCTTCCGGTTCCATTCCGTAAAATTGTCCGTCATTATAGCCTGCAGCCTCAATGAAGCTGTAGCCCATTTGGGCAAGAGATACGAGCGTTTGTGCCGGGTCTTCATCCATTGCATCCCTGACTGACCAGAGCTGGATTCCAATATATTTATCTTCGGGAGTAGTATTTTCGCACGACATAAGAATGCTGTTCATAAGTATCAGTCCCACAAAAAACCACAGTTTTTGAGAGTGTTTAAATGTTCCTTTTTCCATAACCAGACTTTTAAAAAATAACAGATATAATGAATATATCCTACCATGTTTCAAATTTACGAGATTTCGCCTAAAAACACTTATTATTCTCTGTTTTTATTGATGGAAATTCAGCTTACAGTAAGGTAGTGTCAGAAAATTTATCATATATTTACACCCTTGTTTGAAAATCAACAAACATTTAAGGCGGAAACATATTCACTGCACCGTTATTCCCTAAAGCAAAACGATGCAACAGTGTGAGAATTCTTCATAAATTTCAAAAACAAGAATCAAGCTATGAAAAATTTATCCGAAGAAACCAAGGGCAAAACCAACATGGCCCGTATTATCTTTTTATCTGCCGTTGCAGCCCTTGGGGGATTTCTGTTTGGCTTTGACAGTGGTGTAATCAATGGCACAGTTGACGCCCTGCAGGGAGCCTTTGACTCAGATGCTGTAGGAACAGGTTTTAATGTTGCATCCATGCTGCTGGGGTGTGCAGCAGGGGCTTTTTTCGCTGGCACCCTGGCTGATAAGTTTGGGCGCAAATATGTATTGATATTTGCCGCTGCGGCATTTATTGTCAGTGCGTGGGGTTCGGGAGTATCGTCCAGCTCGACAGAGTTTGTGATGTTTCGTATTCTGGGCGGATTGGCAGTAGGAGCAGCCAGCATTCTTTCGCCGGCCTATATTGGTGAAATTGCTCCGCCGCATATTCGCGGCAAACTCATCTCCTTACAGCAGATGGCCATCGTATTGGGTTTATTTTTTGCTTTTTTCAGCAATTACAACCTTGCCAATATGTCAGGGGGGTCTTCCAATGAGTTCTGGTGGGGTTTTCAAACCTGGCAATGGATGTTCTGGATGGAGTTGATTCCTGCCTCCTTGTTCTTCTTCCTTCTTCTCTTTATCCCTGAATCGCCCCGCTACCTTGTGGCAGCAAATAAAGCAGAAAAGGCTATTGACGTACTGGCAAGGCTCACCAACCGCGTACTGGCAGAAAAACAAGTGAAGGAGATTAAAACTACCGTATACCGGGAGCGTAAACCCAGCCTGCGTGACATTATCAACTCAAAAACCGGCAAAGTCCACCCCATAGTATGGGTAGGAATTGCCCTGGCAGCATTACAACAATTTACCGGTATCAATGTAGTTTTTTATTATGGCTCTGTATTATGGCAGGCTGCCGGATTCACTGAAGCTGATGCATTGTTGCAGAATGTAATAAGCGGCTCTGTGAATATCGCTTTTACCGTTGTAGCTATTCTGTTGGTGGAAAGAGTAGGTCGCAAACCCCTGCTGATGATAGGTGGATTGGGCCAGGCGTTTATGCTGGGGGTCCTGGCACTTTTGTTCTCAACCGGAACGATCGGTGAAGACGGGAATCTTGCATTGCCTGGCAACAATGGCCTTTATGCACTTATAGCAGCCAATGGTTATATTGCATTTTTTGCTTTCACCTGGGGACCTATTATGTGGGTGATGCTGGGGGAAATGTTCTCCAACAAAATCAGAGGTGCGGCTCTTGCTGTTGCAGGACTGGTGCAATGGGGGTCCAATTTCCTTATCACCATCACCTTCCCCATTATGCTGGCTAGCATTGGCCTGGGAGTTTCCTATGGCATTTATGCCGCATTTGGCGTTGTGGCATTCCTGGTGGTGCGCAAATTTGTAACCGAAACCAAAGGCAAAACACTGGAAGATATTTCCCGGGAACAGGAATAATGAGAAACACATTTACAGAAAAAGGCCTCCCGCGGGAGGCCTTTTTAATTAATATAATCAGTTGTACATATTCACCTTTCTCTTCTTTCCATCACAATCGTCTGTCCCTAATCAATCTGAGCGGTTTCTAAATAACAGCCAAAACAAACAGTATGTGAATCAGGACACACAGATTCATGGCCAAAATCCAATTGCCCGAAGTAGCACCAGAAGCACAGCAATAAAATGCAAAAGGTTCATAATTGATAAGGCTATAGTTTGAGGGAATAATTATACGCTAATTTCCCGGTCATTTTTTTCGCCCGGCAAATACAATGACACCTCCTACTACCATGGCAGCAACCCCTATCCACGGATAAAAATTAACTTCATGTTCCTCCTCCTGCGTCAATTCAATCTCACCCACCTCAACAACCGTTTCTTCTGTTTTGAAGCTTATTCCCGTAAATATGGTTAAAAGCAGTCCAAGTACTATGATAATAATTCCAACAACTTTCATTTCAATGATATTTTAAGTTTAAATAATATGGAAGATGAAAAAAAGCGTTAAGAACTCGTTCATTAGTCCCTTGCACATACAAGCACCATCATCAAACATTCACATGATAAAACTGATCTTCCACTGATTACAATTAAGCGGGAAAACTAATTATAATTTACTCAGTTCGTCTTCCAGTTCTTTACGTCCTTTGTTTAGCTTTTGCTGAAGTCTGCCTATCAGTTCATCTTCCTGCCCTTCCGTATAAAGCAGATCATCATCTGTAAGTTCAGAATATTTCTGTTTCAACTTACCTTTCATCTCATTCCAGTTTCCTTTGATTTGTAACTTGCTCATAATTGTTATTATTTAAATTAGACAATATACTACTTAATTAAATTCACTGTCCTACTTGAAAATACCATGCCTTTTAGCATTTCAAAAAAATGAAGGCACAGGAAGCGCCTGATACAATGCCCGTAACCAAAGGAATTGTCGTAATATCGGGGTCAAAACAAAAAAATTGACTTAGCCCCACATTGTCTACAGGGTGTAGAACAATTTCAACAAAAAAAATTAAACGCTATTGAATTGCCTTAAACACCTCCGGTTCTTTCCCAGGCAATCCTTGCAAAGGATTCTGGCAGGTAAAAAAAAGAAACCCTTCCGGTAAAACAACCAGAAGGGCTCGGTTCATAATTCAGGCCGATAGAACTATGAAAAGGAAATCTTTGGGGGGTAAAGAATCATCCGCACTTGCTCTCTCCGCAGTGGGTGCAAATAAGACACCCCTCCTGGTATATTACGGATTCCTGCTTACAGGACTTACAAACACGTCCCTGGGCTTTGGTACCATCGGGAATAAATCTTTTGAGCGCGCGTACAAGGCCGTTTTTCCAGGTGTGAAGGGTGTCACCGCTAAGGTTCATATCCTCAATAACATCTACCACTGAGGGGAGGGGCATACCATGCCGGAGGATACCGGAAATCAATTTGGCATAGTTCCAGTATTCTTTATTAAAGCTTCGCGAAAGCCCTTCAATGGTAATTTTATATCCATCCAGATCGTCGAACTGAAAATCATAGCGTTTATCACCATTGGACAATTTATTTTTGATTACGCGTCCTTTTTCAACGTAAGGAGGCAAATAAAAACCCTCTGCTTTACCGGTGAAAATTTCGTAAGGACGATCATGCAGAATACCTACCACAGCAACCCATTTTTCAGAGTTATTGTTAAATCTTACCACTTCGGCATCAAGAACCTTGGGTCTTTTGGGTGCATTGGTCTCCTTAAATTCACTTTCTTTTTCGTTTTTGTTGTCCGAAACCAGCACACCAGAGCGCGAACCATCGCGATATACCGTAACACCTTTGCAACCACTTTCCCAGGCAGTCTGATAGATTTTACCTACCATCTCTTCGGTAACCTCGTTGGGAATATTTACGGTTACACTGATAGAATGATCTACCCATTTCTGAACAGCTCCCTGCATAGAAACTTTGGCTACCCAGTCCACATCATTGGCAGTGGCCTTGTGGTAAGGAGATTTTGCAATGATGGCATTTAAATCTTCCTGTTTCATATGCTTCACCTCTTTAACATCATAGCCATTGACTACAAGCCAGTCTTCAAATTTATGGTGAAACACATTATACTCTTCCCAGTGATCGCCCACCTCATCTACGAAGTCAACCCTGACATTCTTGTCATTGGGATTTACTTTTCTTCTTCTTTTGTAAGAAACCATAAACACGGGCTCAATACCGGAGGTAGTTTGTGTCATCAGCGAAACACTTCCTGTGGGAGCGATGGTCAGCAGGGCAATATTTCTGCGGCCATTTTTGAGCATGAGTTCTTTCAAAGAGGAGTCAGCGTCAAACAAGCGGTTGAGGAACGGATTGTTGGCTTCACGCTTGGCGTCATAAACCGTAAAGGGGCCTCTTTCTCCTGCCATGATACCTGACGAGCGGTAAGCTTCAATGGCCAGTGTTTTATGAATATTCACAGAAAAATCTGTAGCTTCAGGCGTCCCATACCTGTAGCCCAGGGCAGCAATCATATCACCTTCGGCAGTAATCCCTACCCCGGTGCGACGACCCTGAATGCACTTTTCCCTGATTTTTTTCCATAGTTCCAACTCAACATTTTTTACTTCCAGATCTTCAGGGTCTGCCTGAATCTTGGCCAGGATAGCATCAATTTTTTCCAGTTCCAGGTCAATAATATCATCCATCATGCGCTGGGCATACTGCACATGCTCTTTGAAGAGGTCGAAATCGAAAGATGCATCGGGCTGAAAAGGATTTTTCACATAACCAAACAGATTGATGGCCAGCAAACGGCAGCTATCATAGGGACACAACGGAATTTCTCCGCAGGGGTTGGTAGAAACGGTGGTAAAGCCCAGATCTGCATAACAATCGGGAATGGATTCGCGAATTACTGTGTCCCAGAAGAGGATACCAGGTTCGGCCGAGCGCCATGCGTTGTGTACGATCTTGTTCCACAGAAAACGGGCATCGGTTTGCTTGGTGTACGTTGGGTTATCCGATTCAATGGGATATTTTTGTGTAAAGGGTTTGTTATTTACCACCGCCTTCATAAATTCATCCGTGATTTTTACTGAAACATTGGCGCCGGTAACTTTTCCTTCTTCAAGCTTCGCGTTGATGAAGCCTTCAGAGTCGGGATGGGTAATAGAAACGCTCAACATAAGTGCACCACGGCGGCCATCCTGGGCAACCTCGCGGGTGGAGTTGGAGTAACGTTCCATAAAAGGTACAAGGCCGGTTGAAGTAAGTGCACTGTTTTTTACCGGGCTGCCTTTGGGCCGGATATGTGACAGGTCATGCCCCACTCCACCACGGCGTTTCATCAGCTGCACCTGTTCTTCATCCACCTTCATGATTCCCCCGTAAGAGTCAGCATTGCGATTGCCAATTACAAAACAGTTGGACAGGGAACCTATCTGAAAAGGATTGCCGATACCGGCCATAGGGCTACCCTGGGGTACGATATACTGAAAGTTCTGCAATAAGGAAAAAATCTTTTCTTCGGATAAAGGGTTGGGATATTTTTTTTCAATGCGGGCAAGCTCTCCGGCAATGCGGCGATGCATATCATCAGGTGTCAGTTCATAAAGATTTCCGGCTGAATCTTTCAGTGCATATTTATTTACCCAGACTCCGGCAGCAAGGCTGTCCCCCTTAAAATAAACCGTAGCCTTTTCCAACGCTTCATTGTATGAATATTTCTTCCTCTCCTGCGCAATGCCAGATTGTTTTTCTGAAGATTTCTCTTCTTCCTTTTTTTCAACCGGAGGGGTTTGAGGCGTTCTTTTTCCTAAAACTTCGTTATAAATATTGCTTTCTTCTGCTTTTTTTTCTTTTTCACCTATTACTGCCTGATAGCCTGCACTATTGTCCATAATTACGGATTTTTTGTATTAAATATGTTAGTATGTCTTAAAAATATCTTGTCCTGAGGAAACCAGGGTTGGAGTACCCAATTCTCAAGCGAAGATAAACACTATAACAATTGTGACGAACGAGAGATTATCAACAATCAGGGAAAGTTATTAACTTTGTTCCTTACCACCCTGAGGAAAAGAGACTTACAACTTTTTTAAAACACCTGTTTATCCTTGATTGTTTAACATGTGTTCAAATGGGAATGCAAAGAAATGGTGTTCAGCATATTCTGAATTTTTGTTAAGAAAAGTATTGCTGAATATCCTGCGATTCAACAAAAAATCTTCGTAATTTTACGCTAATCCATTTTGCTTTGCAATACATCCTTAACCAAAAACCACTTTTAACATGACACGTAATACATTTACACTTTCCCGGTTATTCTTCAGCATGTTTGTATTTCTGTGGATTTTTACTTCCTGCGAAAAAGACGATGATGATAAGCAAAATGAATGGCCTGCAGAAATAGAAATTACAGAAGCTGATTATGTGGGATCTGCCCAGGTGTATTTTATGGCAGACTTGTCTGGAACTATTGATGAGATTGATGAAGCAGGATTTTGCTGGGGGACTGTCAATCCCCCTACCCTCAGCGATAACACTGTGTCCATACAACCGGAACCCGGGATTTATTCTCATACTGCATCCGGATTAGATTCAGAAACCACATACTATGTCAGGGCCTATTATCTTTTTGAAAATGAAACCTACTATGGCGACATGGTTTCTTTTACCACCACTGCTCCGGTGGAAGACAATGACGGAAACCAATACGAGGTTATCCGCATAGGAGATCAACTCTGGACAGCAGAAAATCTCAAGGTGGTAACTTACAACAACGGAGATTCTATTACCGATGGCACCGGCAGGGGCAATTATTCAGGCATGGACTCTCCTCAATTCTTTTTTCACTATGATGATGATTCCTCTTTTCAGGAAACCTATGGCAACTTATACACATGGCATGTGGTTACCGATTCCCGGGGTGTTTGCCCTTCGGGTTGGAGAGTTCCTGACATTCTGGACTGGGAAAATATGATTCACCACCTGGATGCCCTTGCCAACGAGTTTGAAACTCCTGCAGAGGGAGGCATGGAGATGAGTGCCATAGCCGGGGGCATGCTTAGAGATGAGGGCACTATTGAGGCACAAACAGGATTTTGGCATCAACCCAACACCGGAGCTAATAATGTTACGAGAATGGATGTTTTACCAACCGGCATGAGAGACCCCTCCGGGGCTTTTGATGGGTTGGGATATAATGCCGCTTTCTGGACATTTACCGAGGAAACCCCCACCCACTCCATCATGTTTTACACCCACTATTTCAATCCGGGTATTTATGCCAATATCTTCGTAAAGTCAAGTGGGTATGCCGTCCGGTGTGTCAGTGATGCTGATTGATGGTTTTAAAAGGATTCCCGGCATTTCAGTGTAGACTTTAACCAATTAAACAAATACACTCCCTCAAAAGAAACAACCGCTGTACAGGCCGGACAATTCATTCCAACATGCACAGCGGTCGTATAAACCCACTTGTTTGATACTTTCAGTTGAGATAATCAGGTTTACTGTAAAAACCACCTGTAGTCTTTACTCATCACCATATTCAATAAGGAACGCTTTGATAAATTCATCCAGTTCTCCATCCATCACGGCCTGAACGTTTGAAGTTTCCACATTGGTTCTCATGTCTTTGACCATTTTGTAAGGATGCATGACGTATGAACGTATTTGTGAGCCCCATTCAATCTTCTTTTTGGTATCTTCCATGGCCTGCAACTTTTCACGCTTTTTCCTCAGTTCAATTTCATACAATTGAGATTTAAGCATGGTAAGAGCTTTTTCGCGGTTTTGTCCCTGGGAGCGGGTTTCCTGACATTCGATAACCAACCCACTGGGAGCATGGCGCAGTCGCACAGCTGTTTCTACCTTATTCACATTTTGTCCGCCGGGTCCGCTGGATCGAAAGGTATCCCAGGAAATATCGGCAGGATTGATGTCAATTTCAATGTTATCGTCAATAATTGGGTAAGCATATACGGACGCAAAGGAGGTGTGTCTTTTGTTGGCCGAATCAAAGGGAGAAAGCCTCACCAGGCGGTGAACGCCATTTTCTCCTTTAAGGTATCCGTAGGCAAATTCGCCATCAAACTCGATGGACGCAGATTTTATTCCTGCACCATCTCCTTCCTGCATATCCAGCACCTTGGTTTTAAATTTGTTCTTTTCCCCGTAGCGCAGGTACATGCGCATGAGCATCTCGGCCCAATCCTGGCTCTCGGTACCTCCGGCACCGGAATTGATGTTAACAATGGCAGCCAGCCGATCCTCCTCTTTGCCCAGCATTTTCTTAAATTCCAGATCTTCCGTATACTTGATCAGTTTCTTATGCTGATCCATTACGTCCTTTTCTGAAGCTTCTTTGGCTTCATAAAATTCATAAAGCACTTTCAGATCCTCCAGGGCAGTTTGAATTTCTTCAAACGAATCGGTCCATTTTTTATGATCCCGGATGTCTTTAAGAATAGTTTCGGCTTCTTTAGGGTCGTCCCAGAAATGCGGATCCTCGGTCTTTTCTTCCTGCTGTTTTACGTAATTTATTTTTTCGTCCAGGTCAAAGTGACCTCCTCAAGGCTTCAAGCCTTTTATCCAACGCTTTGATATCGTCTTTGTAAATCATGGTTTATATTTATTTTTTTGATACTATGATAAGATAACTATAAATTCATTCAATTGTTTTCAGAACATCCCAAATCAAATCATTTTCAAATCCTTTGGAAACAAGGTATGCCAGGGTTTTCTGTTTTTTTACCTGCACATCCTCACTTTTGACTGTTTGATACTTGTTCTTTGCCAGTCGCTGCAAGGTAGCTAAATAATCCCTGTGCTGAATAGATTTGAGCGCTTCCCTGATGATGTTTTCGGCAATGTTTCTGCTTCTGAGTTCAGCCACAATCCGGATTCTTCCCCACTGATTGGCTGAGAATTTCCCCCGTACATAAGATTCTGCAAACCGGGCATCATCCAGATACTTCTCATCTTCAAGCCATTGAATCAATTGCGGAATTTGCTCAGGTGCAGCTTCCAGTTCATAAAGTTTTTTCTCCACCTCTGCAGTGCATCTGTCTCTCCAGGCACAATAACGTGCCATTTTGGTTTTGAGGGAAATCAAATCATCCATAAATGCAAAAATAAAAAACAGGTTTGCATTTCTACCTTTCATGGGAAAGGTAAAACTACAAACCTGTTCGGTTGTGTTGATCACATTTTTATCTCGTCGTCCAGTTTATTGAAAAAATGATATTCAAGAAAGTGATAGGACAGAGAGGGAAGTAGTTTGAATTTTGTTTTATACTTAAACATCCACTTGAGCTTAACAGACCACAAACCTTTGGTAAGGAAAGCATAAACGTAAGGATGAACTCTTAATGTAAGATTTTTTTCATTTTGCTCCTGGATGAGATAGCGGAGGTTGTTTTCAATTTCATCCACAATAATGATACTGGGAATAATTTCACCGGAACCACCACAGGCAGGGCATTTTTCAAGAATCTCCACATTGGTTTCGGTTCTTACCCTTTGGCGGGTAATCTGCACCAGACCAAACTTACTGGGAGGAAGGATATTGTGTTTGGCGCGATCTTTTTTCATCTCTTCTTTCATCTTCTCGAAGAGTTTACGCCGGTTGGCAGACTCTACCATGTCGATAAAGTCGATAACAATAATTCCACCCATATCCCTTAGCCTGAGCTGGCGCGCGATCTCTGCTGCCGCTTCCAGGTTTACCTCCAATGCATTGGATTCCTGGCTGTTATCGGCATTGATACGGTGACCGCTGTTTACATCAATAACATGCAGGGCTTCTGTATGCTCGATAATAAGATACGTACCTCCTCTTATGGAAACAATTTTTCCGAAGGAGCTTTTAATCTGTTTTTCGACCCCCAGATGGTCAAAAATAGGAACTTTGTTCTTGTAAAGTTTGATGATATCCGCTTTTTCAGGAGAAATCGACTTTACATATTCCTTTAATTCGTCAAAAATCACCGGATCATTGACGTAAACATTATTAAACTCAGGGGTAAGCAAATCTCTGAGGATGGCAGAAGTACGGTTTATTTCTCCCTGAATAATCTTGGGAGGCCTGGCACTTTCAAGCTTGGAAGCCACATTGTACCATTTATCAACCAGAGATCTCAGGTCATTGTCCAGGTCGGCCACCATTTTTCCTTCGGCCACCGTTCTTACAATAACACCAAAATTTTTGGGTCTGATACTTTGAACAAGTCTTTTGAGTCTGCTCTTTTCTTCAGAGTTTTTAATTTTTTGAGACACCGACACGCGGTCGGAAAAAGGCACCAGCACCAGGAATCTCCCGGCAATGGATATTTCGCTGGTAATACGAGGACCCTTGGTAGAGATAGGCTCCTTGGCAATTTGAACCAGAACAGGCTGATTAGCCGTAAGCACATTGTTGATTTTTCCGGTCTTTTCGATCTCTTTTTCCAGGATAAAATTTTCCATGGCAAGGATCTTACTTTTGCCGGCAATGGCCAGTTTGGTGTACTTGTTCAAAGAATTTACCTGGGCACCTAAATCCAGATAATGGAGAAAGGCATCCTTTTCGTATCCCACATCAACAAAGGCGGCATTCAATCCTGAAATAATCTTTTTGACTTTTCCCAGGTAGATATCGCCTACGGAATAATTGTTATTCTTTTTTTCTTTGTGAAGTTCAACAAGTTGTTTATCCTCCATCAAAGCAATAACAATCTCCGACGAGTTTGAATCAATGATTAATTCTTTGTTCACAATCTAAATTTCTTTAAGTAAGTTACAACATTTCATCTGTTTATAATTTGATTGAGTCGGTCAGATGGAATTCACCAACAATACTCTGACTGCATGTTTTACCATGCTACGAAATTATAATCATCCGTGTGTGTCAATAGTTATTGTCATGGCTCGGTTCATCTGTAATAATTTGATTAAAGCGTGCCGATGGAACCTCCTTTATGATCATGCTGGTGTGCATTTTAATCTTAATCATGGAGCTTTCATCTATTGTACATTTTGCAAAACAGTCACTTATGCAAACCTTTCAAAGCCTGTGGGATAGAGAAAAACTTCTTGCTCAACGGCAAGTCTCGCAGCTAGGTAAAGGTTGATCGGTTAATAGCCGGATTGTCGAATCCGTTTATTATCCGGTAGTGCTTTAATTTAATTGACCCTCCTGAAGGGAATTCTGCAAGATACACAATAAAACAAACTTCTTACTATAAAGTGTATTGCACTTTCCGGACAGGAAATTAAGATGAATGGTTGGCAGGATACAGGTTCAGAAATAAACAGACTATAAATAAAATTACATAATACCTGATGGCATTATGTAATTTTACCCACTTTACATTCAAAACGCTAAGGTTTTGAATATATTATTTCTTTTTGTGTCTGTTTTTGCGCAGGCGCTTTTTACGCTTATGAGTCGCCATCTTGTGTCTTTTTCTTTTCTTTCCGCTGGGCATAGCTAATTTTTTTAGTAAATAATTTTAAAAAAAATACGGTATATTATTTAACCTTTACTGATTCTTTAACTTCTGACACAAACTCTTTGGCAGGTTTGAAAGAAGGTATTGAATGGGCAGGAATAATAATAGTGGTGTTTTTGGAAATGTTTCTGCCTGTTTTTTCAGCTCTTTCTTTAATAATGAAGCTTCCAAAACCTCTTAAGTAAACATTGTCACCTTTCACCAGTGAATTTTTCACTGTGCTCATAAATGCTTCTACAGTTGCCTGTACAGCTACTTTTTCAATTCCTGTCTTGTTTGCAATCTCAGTTACAATTTCTGCTTTAGTCATACTTATATTTGTTAAGGTTTTATAATTACAACGCTCATTTTTTTTTAATCGGGCTGCAAAGATAATTCTTTTCTCGTTCAAAGAAAACAAATTATGTAATTTTATGCCAATGAATTAAGGTTTTTATTGTTCTGTTTCAGACTACTGCAAAAATGGATTTTACTTCCCGCTTACTTCAATGGTATAAAAACAACCGTCGCGAACTCCCATGGAGAGAAACCAGGGATCCCTACAAAATATGGCTTTCGGAAATAATATTACAACAAACCCGTATTGCACAGGGAATGAGCTACTATCATAAATTTCTGGAATGGTTTCCCGACGTTCATTCCCTGGCTCAGGCCACTGAAGATAAAGTTCTCGGCGCCTGGCAAGGTCTGGGCTATTACTCCAGGGCGCGAAACCTCCATCACACAGCACGAATAATTGCCAATGAACACAATGGAGTTTTCCCTGCTGACTATAAAAGTCTGCTTCAACTCAAAGGTATTGGCGCCTACACAGCTGCAGCGATAGCTTCTATTGCCTTCGGTTTGCCAAAAGCTGCGGTGGATGGCAATGTAACCCGCGTAATTGCAAGGTATTTTGGCATAGAAGAACCCGTTGACGACACAGCCATAAAAAAAAACATCGAAGAAACAGCTGCTGCATTGCTGGACCCCAGGCAACCGGGCAATTTTAATCAGGCAATGATGGATTTTGGCGCCCTGGTCTGTAAACCGGGGAAACCCGATTGCCACATTTGTCCTTTTGCTGAAGATTGTGTTGCCCTATCTGAAGGGATGACCCAAAAAATTCCCCTGAAAGCCAAAAAGGTGAAACAAAAACAACGATTCTTTCACTTTTTTCTTTTTTACTGGCCCGAAAAAGAACCGGAATTTCTTTTCATTGAAAAAAGAAAAGGAAATGATATCTGGAAAAATTTATACCAACTTCCTTTGATCGAAACGAGTGGACCTCTTTTTGAATGGCAACAATTTGACACACATCCGGTTCTTTCAAAAATACTCAGTCAACAAATGTCTTTGTCTATAAAGGGCACACCGGAAAAATACTCCCATCAGCTTACCCATCAGCGTATTGAGGCTTTTTTTTATAAGATATTGCTGCCCCCGGAATATTATTCTATCTTTGAAAAAGATTTTGCGAAACGTCGGTTCGGGGATTTTGCGCACATGGGAAAGCCTGTACTCATTACCAGATTTCTTGAAAGAAACAAGTTTATCCTCCCTTAGGATTATGAGAATTAGCAGAATGAACGCAGGAGCAATTCTTCATTCAAAAAATTCCACTCAACAACAAAGCGTTTGCAACCGCATAAATTTGTATAACAGACAAAAAGACACATTTTTTCTTGTAAATAATTAAAATTTTATTTAAATTTAACGCAAATTAAATCAAAGCGATAACTAAAACATTGAGCTATGTCAGGAGTGAACAAAGTGATTTTGATCGGAAATTTGGGGAAAGACCCCGAAGTAAGAAGTATTGAGAGTGGTGCTAAAGTTGCTTCTTTTTCACTTGCCACCAATGAAGTATTCAAGGGCAAAGACGGTAACAAAGTAGAACAAACCGAATGGCACAACATTGTAGTATGGCGTGGTCTGGCAGAACTGGCAGAAAAATACCTGAAAAAAGGGAGCCAGATTTACCTGGAAGGAAAAATTAAAACCCGTTCATGGGATGACAAAGAGGGTAACAAACGGTATATTACAGAAATTGTGGGCGATACCATGACCTTCCTTGGCAAGCCTATGGGTGGCAGCGGGGATTCCGGACAATCGTCTCCTCCATCAGAGGAACCTATGGGAGGAGGAGATGACGAAGGAGATTTGCCATTCTAGTTTCCAGCAAATCTTGTCCTCTCTGAAGTAAAAATCCCTGCTATTCGTTGAATAGCAGGGATTTTTTATCTTTGACTCTTTATGAGCGTTTTTGCAAAGGTATCTCCTGGTGTTAATCCTGTCTGTTTTAATTGCTGCCCAGAAAAACATCCTTTACTTCATCAGGAATTCTGGCAGGCCTGTGCGAGGTAGCATCTATCATGCACCAGTTGGTTTTGGACTCCACAAGCAATTGCATATCCTTCTTGCGAAAAATCTGCACCTGCCTTTCCGAACTTACAGCTCCCACTGTCAATACGCGGGTTTTTATCAGCAGTTCATCATTGAGTTTTCCCGGCCGCTTGTAGTCAATTTCATGACGCAAAACCACCCATACATATTTCTCCTTTATGTATCCCGGAGCAATTTTGTTCCAGTGAGTAACAGCTGCGTCCTGAATCCATTGTACATAGACAACATTGTTTACATGTTCCAGTTCATCAATATCGTCAGGCGATACTGTAATAGTGTATGAATTGCTGATATTTTCTTCCATCGTAAAAAAGTTTTGCCATTTTATTTATCAGAAAAACAATGCATATGAAACGCCCAATACACCAATAGCGGCAAGGATGAAAACAATATTTTTTGGCATGACACCATTGTTTTCAGCCGTTTTGCCAAATATACCAAATACAAGGGGATGTACCAGGAACGGCATGGCAAACACAAAAGCGATCAACCCTGCTGCCTGCTCACCAAACATACCTCCCTGGATGGCAGCAAAAAGACCGAAGTGTGAAATGGCAGAAGCGTTGGCCATGACCGAATCATTCAGTCCCATACCTCCCATGTAGAGAATAAACAACCCTCCAAATACAGCTACCAGCTGCCAGCCCAGCGAAAATAACATCAACCCGCGAATCTCCTTAGCATCCTTATTACCTGCTTTTCTCAATAAATTCAGAGAAAGCCAGGTAAGTGCCAGCCCTATGGCTACTATGATGAGCGTATAAGGAATAAGAAGCCTGTCAGCTGTTGCACTGGCAGCCAGTATAGAGAATACAAAGATGTGGCCGATAAACGGAATGTTGATCATGATGGGCGCTCTGACCTGCGCCTCAGGCCCAAGGTCGCCGGCAGTACAGGCGCCGGTTAAACCGGAATGAGACAGTGAACCTGCCATTCCCGGTGCCAGCATACGGATATTGTTGGCCTTGCCAAACAAAATTAAAAGCGCCAGTCCTCCGAACATCCACAACAATTGCCCGAAAAAACCAAAAGAAAGCACAGAGGTCATACCGGTAAGCGAAAAAGCCTCAGCAATTCTTGACCCTCCCACCATGAAATTGGCAGCAAGTACCACCGGAATTCCGGCAAATAACAAAGACCGGATAGTGGGTCCAAACTTCCAGCGTGAGAAAATCATCCCCAGGGTAACTGAAAGAATCATCGCAAAGAAGATTTCGGGAAGGGCTATGGTGGGTCGAATCCAGCGGGCAATATGCCATGACAAAACCAGGACAAGCAAAATCATGGCCGTTTCAATCATCCCTTTTCTGATGTATACAGGCTTGTTGGTAATTTTCGCCCGGTAATCAATCAGAATAATAGACCCAACCAATCCCAGATACCCCAGCAGAGGATAAAAGTTATCCAGGGGTTCGTTGTTGTTGTAGCCCACGATGACTCTTTTCAGCGATTCAATACCAATAAGCACAAAGAAAGAGCGAATCAGAAACATGAACTGGGTAAATTTGGTGCCCAGAAACATTTCTTCGTCAGAAGGCACCACAATATCTTTTTTGTCGATTTCCTGGTTGGTAATAATTTTCTTGATTTCCTGCCCGCCCACGAAAAAAGAAGCAATCAGCGCCGTAATGGTAACTTTACTGGTAAAATCGACAATGGGAAACTCGGCCAGTCCGGGGGTAGCCATTCCGGTACTTACCAGCACATACCCCATAATCAGACCAAACACTACAATAATAAGTATGGGAGAATAGCGTGTGCCGGCAACAAAAGTACGCGATACAAGCACCATTGAAATTACCAGCAGGAAGGTGAGCCAGAATTGATTGAGGATATGCATGTTCGCCATGGGTTCAGCAAATTGTTCCATTTTTTAAGTTATCGTTTAAAGTTTGAAAAAGTATTATTAAAAGAGAGCCATGCTTCAACCCTCATTAGGTATCAGATTAAGCGGCAAAAATACTTTTTTTAATCTATCTGTCTGTAAGTTTTAGCAGTTTGACAATGAAAACCTTTTGGTTGTCACAAACAACAAAACCCTATATTTCTGACCTATACCCCTCCTCAATCTGCTTAACACATATTTTTTCCGGACAGAAATTACATTTTGTTAACCCGGGGACGTGTAACAATTTTATTCATTTCAGCGTCACATTTCAGTGGCCAAAAAAGAAAATAACCTTGTTCGATAACGAACACCTTTGTGCGCCTCTGAACAAAAAACAATCCTCTGCAACAAATTACAATCTGTAACTCCTTGTTTTAATGCACACTATAATCTTTGGTCTGGAATTGGATAATACAAATAAAAATCAAAGCAAACTATTATGATACAATTAAAAAATATCCACAAATCTTACCAGATGGGAAACAACTCCCTGCACGTATTAAAAGGAATAGATTTTTCTGTCGAGCCCGGCGAAATGGTATCTATCATGGGCAGTTCCGGTTCAGGGAAATCAACGCTGCTCAATATTCTGGGCATTCTTGACAACTATGACCAGGGAGAATATATGCTGGATAACAAGATCATCAAAACACTCTCGGAAACCAAAGCAGCATTGTTGCGCAACGAATATATCGGTTTTGTTTTCCAGTCCTTTAACCTGATATCTTTCAAAAATGCCATGGAAAATGTGGCGCTTCCTTTATACTACAAAGGTGTGAGCAGGAAAAAGCGAAATAAAACCGCCCTTGAATATCTTGAAAAAGTGGGCTTGCTGGATTGGGCCGAACATATGCCCAATGAAATGTCGGGAGGACAGAAACAAAGGGTGGCCATTGCCCGATCTCTCATTGCCAACCCAAAGATAATTCTTGCCGATGAACCAACAGGTGCCCTTGACTCCACAACTTCCTACGAAGTGATGGATATTTTAAAATCTATCAATGAGGAAGGTATTACCGTGTTAATAGTTACCCATGAAGAAGACATTTCACGGATGACCAAAAGAGTAATCAAATTAAAAGACGGATTGATTGAAGCTGACTACATTCCGGAAGCTATGGAAGAGTTTGCCACAGTCAATTAGCCACTTCCGTTGAGTACGGTATCCCTATAACAATGACATACCCAAAATACCACAAAAATGTTTGACCTTGACAAATGGCAGGAAATCCTTGCCACCATAAAGAAAAACAAGCTTAGAACCTTCCTCACAGGATTCAGCGTGGCCTGGGGCATTTTTATGCTCATCATTTTGCTGGGTTCAGGTAAAGGGTTGGAAAATGGTTTTGAGAACCAGTTCAGGGGAGCTGCTAAAAACTCACTCTGGATTTGGACCGGCAGAACCAGCATCGCTCACAACGGAATGAATCCCGGACGACAAATAAGATTTAACAATGATGACTATGAAAACCTGAAAAACAATGTCAGCCAGACTGAATATATTTCAGGAAGATTCAACATATGGTGGGGAAACCAGGTAAGTTACAACAATGAAGTCCACTCTTTCGGTATTCGCAATGTCCATCCCGACTATGAGCACATTGAAGCCCTTAAAATTACCGGAGGAAGATACATTAACCACCTGGACAACAAGCAAAAAAGAAAGGTTACCGTTATCAGCACCATGGTTCGTGATGTGTTGTTCAAGGAAAATGCTTCAGAAGCACTGGGAAAATACATCAATGTCAATGGCATTCCTTTTAAAATAGTGGGATTTTTTGAAGACGAGAGCCAGAATGAAAGAAATATGCGCCTGATTTATGTTCCCATAGCCACCGCCCAGACTGTCTTCAGCGGAGGTAACAGATTGCACGAAATCTCCATGACCATCCATGCCAATACCCTGGAAGAGGCTCAGCAGGCAGAAAAAGATGTAAGAAGCCGTCTGGCAGCTGTTCACAACTTCGACCAGGACGACAGGCGAGCAATGGGCACATGGAATAGCTTTGAAAATTACATGCAGATGCAAAGCATTTTTAAGGGAATCCGTTTATTTATCTGGATCATTGGCATCGGCACCATCATAGCGGGCATTGTAGGAGTGAGCAACATCATGATCATCGTAGTGAAAGAACGCACCCGCGAAATTGGCGTACGCAAGGCATTGGGTGCCACACCTGCCTCCGTTATTGCCCTGGTATTGTTTGAGTCAGTAATGATAACCACCTTTGCAGGCTACATCGGACTGGTGCTGGGAGTGGGACTGCTGGAATTGCTCTCGGGAATAGAAGCCCCGTTTTTCGCCAATCCTTCAGCAGATTTTGGACTGGCGGTTAGTGCCACTCTAATCCTGATCCTGGCAGGAGCATTTGCCGGCTTTGTCCCTGCACGAAGAGCAGCACGCATCAAGCCCATTGAAGCTTTGCGGGATGAATAACCCTTCGACAGGCTCAGGGACCGCCCTTCGACGAGCTCAGGGACCAGCTGTTAATCGACTCAATGTTTGGCAGACACAAGATATTAAAAGAGCATAACAAATATAATGCACAAATAAGAAAACCACAATTAACAACCAAATACCATCCCAATGTTTGATTTAGATAAATGGCAGGAAATATTTGCAGCGCTCAGGAAGAATAAGATGCGCACCTTCCTCACTGCTTTTGGAGTATTCTGGGGCATATTTATGCTCATTATCATGCTGGGTTCAGGCAAAGGATTACAAAATGCTGTTTTCGATGGCATGAAAGATTTTGCCACCAACAGTATTTTTCTGATGACCTCTCCCACTTCAGAACCTTATGCAGGTTTTCCCCGCGGACGCAGATACAACTTTCGCAATGACGACATCGAAGCCCTCAGAAATGCCATTCCGGAAATAGACCTTATAGCCCCACGTATGCAGGCAAGAGGTGGAAGCAGTGCCACTGACAACGTGGTGAGAGGAATAAAAACCGGTGCTTTTACCGTGAATGGCGATTACCCCGAATGGAATATGATAGACCCTGTTAAAATGGTTAACGGCCGGTTTCTCAATCATCTGGACATCCTGCACAAAAGAAAAGTAGCCGTTATAGGCAACCTGGTGCAGGAGATTCTTTTTGAAGAAGATGAAGAACCCCTGGGACAGTACATCCGTATCAACGGGGTTTACTTCCAGGTAATCGGGGTATTTACACCCTTAAACAGCAATATAAGCTTTGGAGGAGACAAAGCGCAGAACATTTTTATCCCCTTCACTACCTTACAGCAAACCTACAATTACGGAGATGTGGTAGGCTGGTTTGCCATTACAGCAAAACCCGATGTTTCTGCCAGCGTGATTGATGCCAAAGCCAGAGATTTGCTAAAAAGAAGGCATCGTGTGGCACCCCATGATGAGCAGGCCATTCAGGGCTGGAATATGGAGGAAGAGTTCAACAAAGTATCAGGTTTGTTCATGGGCATTGAGGTATTGGTGTGGATTGTAGGAATTGGCACATTACTGGCCGGAGTTATCGGCATCAGCAATATTATGCTCATTGTCGTAAAAGAGCGCACCAAAGAAATAGGAATACAACGGGCCCTGGGTGCTACCCCCCGCAAAATCATCAGCCAGATCATAACCGAGTCTGTTTTCCTCACTACACTGGCAGGTTATCTGGGACTTTCATTTGCCGTATTCCTGCTTGAAATCATTAGCAGAGCCTTAAGTGCCAGTGGCACAGAAGATATGGCATTCAAAAATCCGGAGGTTGATTTCAACATCGCTGTTACAGCCTTGCTTATTCTGATTGTATCGGGTGCTCTGGCAGGTCTGATGCCTGCTCAAAGAGCCGTAAAAATCAAGCCCATCGATGCTTTAAGAGATGAATGACAAATAGTTTAAAGTTTTCAATAACATTTATACAAGAAACAAACCATTAATTATAAATCATAATTCACAATTAGCCATGAAAAAGTTTTTCAGAATCCTTTTGATAGTAGTAGTTCTTGGAATTTTTGCCGGAACCATAGGGTTTTTGTATTCCAAGTCACAAACCAAACCGGAAGTGCACGAAACCACTCAGCCTTTTTACACTGATATTATCCGCAAAACCGTTGCCACAGGATCATTGGTTCCACGCAATGAGATTGAAATCAAACCCACTGTTTCGGGCATCATTGATAAAATTTATGTAACCGAAGGGGAAGTTGTGGAAACCGGTCAGGTACTGGCCCGCGTGCGTATTGTACCCAATATGGTCAATCTTAATGCAGCAGAAAGCCGTGTGAACCGCGCACGAATTGCCATGGAGGAAGCACGCATTAATTTTGACCGTCAGCAGCAATTGTTCGAAAGGGAAGTGATTGCAGAATCAGAGTTTCTCCCCTTCCGCATCGCCCTCAATACAGCCGAGGAAGAACTTTCGGCGGCAGAAAACAACCTGCAGCTTATCCGCGACGGCGTAAGCCAGTCCTCAGGGGAAGCCAGTAATACCATCATCCGGTCAACCATCGACGGAATGGTGCTTGAGGTGCCGGTGGAAATAGGCAACTCCGTCATTGAAGCCAACAATTTCAATGCAGGTACCACCATCGTTTCCATTGCCGACATGGGCGAGATGATTTTTAAAGGAAAAGTAGATGAATCAGAAGTAGGAAAAATCAACGAAGGCATGGAGCTGATTCTTAATATCGGTGCCATTGACAAAACAGACTTTACGGCTATTCTGGAGCATATTTCCCCCAAAGGAGTGGAAGAGAGCGGTGCCATTCAGTTTGAAATCAGGGCCGACGTGCAGCTTGACAACAAGCACTTTATCAGAGCAGGATATAGTGCTACCGCTGACATCGTGCTCGAACGCCGCGATAGTGTGCTGGCCCTGGAAGAAAGCGTGTTGATATTTGACAACGGTGATATTTATGTTGAAGTGGAAACCGAGCCCCAGGTATTTGAAAAAGTAAAAGTAATCACCGGAATTTCTGATGGGATAAATATCGAGATACTGGAGGGCATTACTGAAGAAAGCAAAGTCAAGAAAAGTGCATAACCTTTCTTAAGGTATCATTGTCAGGGCCGGTTGAATGATCATCCGGCCCTGATATTTGTAGCATCAGGCAATTGGGGGCCTTTTATTTTTTCAGTATGCCCGTAGCCCCAATCTACCCTTAACCTCACAATAAGCTTACAACCAAAACAATGATAAATATTATCAGAAAAATGTAAAACAAGACTTTTGCAATGGCTGCAAAACCCTTGGCAATGGTTGTAAATCCCAACAACGCAAATAGTAATGCCAAAATAAGTGCGGCAATTATCCATCCTACCATGATACAATATTTTTAGTTCGTTAATCAGTAGTGTCCGGTAAAACTTTCGAGATTTAGCTTCGCTGCTACTTCGTGGTCTCCCTCCGCTCGAAATGACAAGCGATTCAGCGTTTTTGGAGGGGGCGAACCTAACTATCTGTCACCTCGAACGTAGTGAGAGGTCTATCTCCATCAATTTTGAATTTTAAAATTTTACCGGACACTAATGTTTGTTAATAAAAAACTAATATACTAAAATTTAAAGCATACTCCAAACCCTTTCTTACTGGTCGACTATTATTATGACAGTCCCCTACCCGGCAAGGATTAAAAAACCTTAAATTAAAAACCATCGAACTATCTGTTTAACAGCTTTGTTTACTTTTGCGAACAGAAATTCCTTATATGATTGTAAGTGTTTTATGCAAGCCATAAGAAAAACTAAAAAACTCATCCTGCTTTTTACATTGCCACTGGTGATGTGGCTGTTTTTTAATCAGGTTGCATTCTGGCACTTTCACATCCTGGAAAACGGTGTTATTATAGAGCACGCCCACCCTTTTCAAAACAACACGCAAACCGGTACTCCCTATCAAAAGCACCACCACAGTGACTTTGAGTATACCTTGCTGGCCCAGATAAGCACTATTGCAGGTTTGCTGTTACTGATACTGGTATTGGGATTGTTTATTAACAACATTCACATCAGCTTACCCGGCTTGCCTGTCACCCACCTTCAGCCGGTTTATCTTTCTGTTTACAGATTACGCGGTCCTCCCGCCATTTCCTGATTTACACTCCCCTCTTATTTTTTTTTGCAGGCAGTCTTTTTTGTATTTATTGATACATCTATATGATTGGTTATGCACTCAGGAAACAGATCTTTCCCCTGAAGGATTGATTGTAATCTTAACTTTTAAACAGAAATAACAATGAACAGAATTTATACAACCCTATTGCTAATCTTTTTCTCCATTTTTCATTTTCACATACTTATTGCCAATCCGGACGAACAACGCCCCCCTACTGATGCCAACATTTTCGGACATGTAATAGATGCCGAAACCGGTGAGCATATTCCCTTTGTTAATTTGCTTATCAAAGGCACGCGCATTGGCACCATAACCGATGCAACCGGTCATTACATTCTTACCAATCTTCCTCCGGGCAATCACACGCTTGTAGCTCAGAGTATGGGTTATGCAAGAACTGAGCTGGAAATCGAAGCCATTGAAAACAAAAACGTGGAGGTAGATGTAATACTTACTCCCACGGGCATCAACCTGGATGAAGTTGTGCTTACAGCCTCGCCCACTGCCAGCGGATTCCGCTATCAGCCCGACGCTGTATTCCTGGGAGAGCAGCTGCAACGTCGCAGCGAACCCTCTTTCGGAGAAATGCTTAACGGCCAGCCCGGCGTGGCCATGCGCAGCTTTGGCTCCGCGCCCTCCCGCCCTGTAATTCGGGGCATGGACGGTGACCGCATACTGGTGCTGGAAAACGGCGAACGCATGGGTGACATCTCTGAAACCTCTGCCGACCATGCCATCTCTCTTGACCCCTTGGCAGCCAGCCGCCTCGAAGTAGTAAGAGGACCTGCCAGCCTGCTTTACGGCTCAAGTGCCCTGGGTGGGGTTATCAACCTGATGACCACCGATATTCCCGAAGAATGGGACAGAGGAGTAACAGGAGTAGTTTCCGGACAGGGCGCTACCATGAACAATATGGGTGCAGGTTTTGGTCGCCTTACCTATGGAAATGAAACATGGGCCACTTCCGCCCGCTTTGCCATGCGTCAGGCAGGAGACATTACCACACCGGACGGAACCTTGCCGGGTACAACCATGAATAACCTGGATGCATCCATTGGGCTCGGATTGAACAGGAACAACCTCAATGGCGGTGTAAGCATGTCATTGTCAGACCAATCCTTTGAAATCCCCGAATCACCCGATAATCCTGATGAAGCAGTAGAAATACGGGCACAAAGACTCTCTTTCCAGGGACGTTTCGGACGGGAACTCGGTGGAGATTTTTTTGACAAAGCACAGCTACGATTCAATGCGTCAAGGTTTAATCAGAAAGAGGTGGAAATAGACAGGCAGAACGCCGGCATTACCGAAGAAGCGGTTGAACTGGAATATGATCAAATGGCTTTCAGTTCTACGCTCACCTTCCAGCACAAGCCCAGGGGGGCATTTGACCGTGGAGCTATTGGATTTAACCTGCTGGCCCAGAGTGTTGATGTTTTAGGCGAAGACATTTACACTCCCGGCGAGCAGAGAGTGTCACTGGCTACTTTTACTTTCCAGGAAGTTCCACTTTCGCGCACCCTGCGGTTTCAGTTCGGTGTACGCCTGGACTTCCAGAACTCCAAAGCGCTGCCCAACAGTTCATTCCCCGAAGTAGACAAACAAAGAAATGCCTTTAACTACTCCGGCTCAGTGGGACTAAACTACAGGCCCTTTGAAGATGTGGAAATTGGCGGCCAGTTTGCCCGCTCGCACCGAAACCCCCAGGTTGAAGAACTATTTGCCGAAGGTCCGCACCTGGGTGTAGGTGTTTACGAAAAAGGAAATGTGAATCTTAATGACGAGATAGGGCATGGAGCCGATATGTTTGTCAGATTAAAACGCACTTCCTTCGAGATAGAGTTGGCAGGTTTTGTCAATGACTTCCGCAACTACATTATCTTTCAACCCACCGGCAATATTGACGATAATTCCGGTTATCCCATCTTTGAATATATTGGAGGAGAAGCCTTGCTGTGGGGAGGAGAACTGGCTCTGGGGGCAAACTTAACCAGCCGGCTAAACTACACCGGCTCTGTTGATTATGTAAGAGGACAACGAAGCATTGAGGGAGAATTCACCGAAAATCTGCCCGTAATTCCCCCCTTCCGGTTTCATAATACAATTGAATATGACTGGGGAAGGGGTTGGATTGGATCATCGCTGGCCCTGATTGCCAGACAAGATCAGGTAGCCCCTGAGGAGGAGGTTACCGAAGGTTACTCATTACTGGGATTTCAGGCAGGCTACAGGCTCAATTTTAATGGAAGACATGTAATAATCCTCAGGGTAGAAAATGCATTGGACACCAAATACCGCGACCACCTTTCGCGTGTTGAAGACAGAAACTTTTTTATGCCTGGCAGAAATATTAATCTCTCTTACAGATGGTTCTTTTGATGATCCAGACAAAATACATACAGCAAATGAAAAGAAACTCCCGGGCAGAAGTTGTCATTAAGCCACTTATGGCCGGGAGATTTCCTTTTCATCTCATAAAGGATAAAATAGCCGCAACATACAAGCCCGGTTCATCCACCGGATTTCCCGGTTTAACTCTAGATAAAACATTACCGTATCCCCAAATCTGATAGGTTACGATACACTATTTCCCTAAAAGTAGGGATTGCGGAACCTGTAGATTTGGGATACTTTTGCCCTGTAATTGTTAATTATATAACAGCCTTTAAATTCAACACAAGCTTACAAAATGCCAAACTGACAAAAGCATTCCATAAAGCGAAATTACTCAACACACTATTAACACCATACAACATAAAACTTCAATAATGAAAAAACACTTTTTAAAATCTCTTATCGCAATTCTGTTTCTATTCCAGGGTTTACAAATTCATGCGGATAATAACACGCATAACATGCGTCTTAAAACCGATGCCAACATTGTAGGACACATAATCAGTGATGGCAAGCATGTACCATTTGTAACCATTTCGGTACAAGGCACCACCATTGGAACTGTAGCAGACGAGACCGGGCACTTCCGGCTTATCCATATGCCTGTAGGCGAACATACTCTTGAAGCCCGGTTCATGGGGTATAAACCAGAAACAATGGTTGTGATGGCAGAAGAAGGCACCACCAAAGAAATCAACATTTACCTGGAAACTGATGCTCTCGGCCTGGAAGAGGTAGTAGTAACCGGTGATCGCAATGAGCGCAAAAGATCAGAATCTCCTGTTATTGTTAATTCCTTAGGACCCTCCCTTTTTACCAACACCCATTCGGTAAGTTTTGCCGATGCGCTCAATTATGCTCCCGGACTGCGCCTGGAGAATAACTGCCAAAACTGTGGCTTCACCCAGGTACGCATGAATGGCATGGAAGGGACCTACTCCCAGGTTCTCATCAACAGCAGGCCCATATTCAGCGGACTGGCCGGTGTATATGGGCTGGAACTCATCCCGGCCAATATGATTGAGCGGGTAGAAGTAGTAAGAGGAGGCGGCTCAGCCATTTATGGCAGCAATGCCATTGCCGGAACCATCAATGTCATACTCAAAGACCCACTGACAAACAGCTACGAAGTAGGCATCAATTCGGGGATCACGGGTCTGGGAATAAGCAACGCAGGAGATCTCGCCCCTGACAACAACATCAGCTTCAATGCATCCATGGTTACTTCTGATCAGAATACCGGCTTGTCCGTTTTTGGGTTTACCCGTGCAAGGGACCCGTTTGATGCCAATGGAGATGATTTTTCTGATGTGACAAAAATTGAAAATACCACTATCGGTTCAAGATTCTTTCACCGCTTTGGAACAAGAAACAAGCTGAGCGTGGATTTTTACAACATCAGAGAGAAAAGACGAGGTGGAAGTCACTTTGACAGACTCCCCCACATGGCAGACATTGCCGAGACAGCAGAACATAAAATCACCACTGCGGCCGTCAACTACCATCAGTTTTTAAGAAGTACCGACATGCTTACCGCTTATGCATCAGGTCAGCTCATCGACAGAGACACCTATTACGGGGCAGATCAATCACTGGAGGATTACGGAAACACTGACAATTTCACCTTCAATACAGGCTTGCAATACAAGGCCCGCTTCAGCAATTCTAATGTAACAGCCGGAGCAGAAGTGTCAGGAGAAAGCCTTCTTGATAAAAAGCATGGCTACCCCGAAATGGAAGGCAACAATACTTTTGCTGACAACACCATTGTAGCTGACCAGCAAATCCTTACCACTGGTTTGTTTGCCCAGTACGATTATACACTCAATAAATTTATGTTCTCAATGGGTGGACGCCTGGACAATTACCGGGTGGAAGACAAAGAGCAGAACTTTGAGCCCAAAACAGGAACCATTTTCAGTCCCCGTGTCACAGTTCTCTACAGCTACAGTCCACAACTTCAAGCCCGTATGAGCTATTCGCAAGGATACAGAGCACCGCAAATATTTGATGAAGACCTCCATATTGAGACCTCAGGAGCACGTCAGGTGCTTCATGTAAACGCTCCTGACCTGGAAGCAGAAACCAGCCAGAGCTATATGGCTTCTCTCGACTATAACACGCTACTGGGCAATACCACTGCTGGCATCCTCGTGGAAGGGTTTTATACAGTTTTGCTAAATCCTTTTGTACTGGAATACGGAGAAGCTGATGAAAACGGGGTTGTGGAATATGTGCGTGAGAATGCCGATGGAAGTGCGATTGTAAGAGGAGTAAATACAGAAATCAACATTGTCCCCTCAAGAAACATCTCCTTTACTGCCGGAATTACCTTACAGCAAGCTGTCTATGAAGAAGCACAGGAGTTTGGTGAAAAAAGTTTTTTCAGAAGTCCCAATAGTTATGCATTCATTAATACCGACTGGAAAATCAATCCACAATGGGCTGTGGCACTCAGTGGAAACTACACCGGAAAAATGCTTATTCCCTATTTTGGTCCTGCCCTGGAAAACGCCGAAGAAGGAGAACTCAGAGAAAGCGATCCTTTCTGGGACATGGGCGCCCGACTCAGTTACAACACAAAAATTAAAAGCTCAGGCGTACAGAT
The DNA here is from genome assembly GCA_011390575.1 of Sphingobacteriia bacterium. Taxonomy (GTDB): domain Bacteria; phylum Bacteroidota; class Bacteroidia; order Bacteroidales; family UBA7960; genus SKVR01. The sequence goes on along the minus strand of JAABSE010000018.1, from coordinate 15,808 downwards.
TTTTGCCGGAATGAAAAACATTTTCAACTCCTACCAATCAGATTTAGACAGCGGGGAAATGCGCGACCCGGGATACTTCTACGGACCCGTATTACCAAGAACCATTTACTTTGGCATCAGGGTAGGAAATATGCTCAGATAATCTTTGCATAAATTATCTCTGCTGATTTGCAAAAAGACCTGTACCTCATATCACAGGTCTTTTTGCCTTATACCCATCCAAAGAGCCTAATGAAAAGCAATAATTTCTTTCTGCCCGCAAAACATTGCAAACAAATACAGTTGAGATAAGTAAAAATCTTTTCATGGAAATTTTAACTTTGCATGCAGATATTTTAATTTCTACGTGTATGTTAAAACATTTCTGAAGCTAATTCGTTGCATTTTTCACCCTTGTTCAACAATATTTTCAGGGTTTCAGGGTTTGTTTTTCAAGGCTTTTTGTTTGAAACAATTCGTACCAGATATTTTATACTATGGACTCAACCAATACCATTCGGCCATCCTTTTTCGGGATGCTGCTGCTTTTTATGTTTGCTCTTGTTGCAGTAACACCGCTCTTATCACAGGAAATTGCCATTGGACAGTGGCGCCATCATTTGCCTGCCAACAGGGTAGTATCGCTGGATGAAAAACCCGGGTTCATTTATGCTGCCACTCCCTATGGACTGCTCGAATATGACAAGCAGTTTAACAGCATTCGCACCTATGACAAGGTGAGTGGTCTGAGTGACTTTGGCATTAATGTAGTCCGCTATTCAGCTGAAAAAGATATTCTGCTGATGGGTTATCAGAATGGGAATATTGACGTAATGATGCAGGGGGGCTTTTTTGCCATACCCGATATCCTCCAGGCCAACATCCTGGGCTCCAAAAGCATCAACAATATTTTCTTTGATTCAGACAAAGCATATCTTGCCAGCGATTTTGGGGTGGTAATTCTCGACATCAACCAGTTTGTGATCCTCGACACCTGGTTTATCGGACCCGAAGGAAGCATGCTCAATGTGTATGATCTGGCCAAAACAGACAACCACTTTTACGCAGCCACCGAAGCAGGTTTGCTGAGGGCTGACCTCACAGCACCCAACCTGGCCGATTTTCAATACTGGAATCCTGTACCCGAACTGCCCGCAGCCAGTGAGCGATTCAACGCAGTAGTTAACCACAACAGCACCCTTTATGCCAACATGGCTGCAGCGGAAAGCGACACTTTGTTCAGGCTTACCCAAGACGGATGGGAGGTTTTTAATCCTTACGGCGAAGAGGGTTTCTTTGAACCCAAAACCAATATCCGATCAACCAACAACCACCTGGCAGTAAGTTCCATCGGAAGGATTCATATCTTTGATGATAATGCTGATCCGTTGGCCAGCTACTCTTCCTATGCCGGAAGAGCGGCAAACGCATTGGATATGCTGGTAGGCGAAGACAACACCATTTGGGCCGGAGACCAGTCGTGGGGTCTGATGAAAGGAAATATGGAGGGGAACTTTGAGTTTATTATTCCTTCGGGCCCTGACACCAATGAATCCTTTGGTGTTTCTCATGCCGGTAACACTCTGTGGGTGGCCCCCGGAGCCAGAATCGGTGGTTGGCAAAACAGCTGGAATGACAAGGGTATTTTCGTGCTACATGAAGGAAACTGGAGCGTTTTTAACCGCTGGAGTTTTCCTGAAATGAATTCGTTGAGAGATATCCTCCAGATAACCCCTGATCCGGGGAACCTCAGGATAGCCTATGCTGCCGCATGGTCGGGTGGGTTGGCAAAAATGGATGTGGAAGAGGGCCTTATTGAAATTTACAACCATGAAAACAGCACCCTGCAGCGTCGCAGCGGCATCCAGGATGTGGTGAAAGTTGGAGGATCTGCTTTCGACAGCCGGGGCAACCTATGGGTAAGCAACTCCAGTGCCGACCATTTTATCAGTGTCAAAACCCCTGAAGGAAACTGGATGTCATACCCCCACAACGGACTGGTAACCGGCAATGAAACACTGGGTGAAGTGGTAGTAGACAACAGCGATCAGAAATGGGTGATCATGCCTCGCGGTGGCGGCATCATCGTATTTAAAGAGGAAGATGTAGATAGCAATACCAGTTTCGACATCAGGAATCTCTCCTCGCAGGCCGGCAATGGCTCTTTGCCCAGCAACAGGGTAACTGCGCTGGCCAAAGACAATGATGGCTATATGTGGGTGGGAACCAATTCGGGAGTTGTTGTTTTTTACTCACCCCACATGGCATTCAGAGATCAGCCTTTTGATGCCCAAACCATCATCGTGGTGCAGGATGGCTTCGCAGGAAGACTCTTTGAGAACGAAACCATCAACACGATTTTCGTGGATGGTTCCAACAAAAAATGGTTTGGCACTACCAGCTCCGGAGCCTTTTTGCTTTCTCCTGATGGAAGAGAAACCCTGTTGCATTTTAACAAATCCAACAGCCCCCTCCCCTCCAACAGCATCCTGGATATTTCAGTAGATCCCGGCACCGGAGAGGTATTCTTCGCCACCGACCAGGGGCTGGTTTCCTATCGTGGCTTTGCTACCGAAGGACAAAGACAGCATTCCGGGGTTTATGCTTTTCCCAACCCGGTAAGACCCGGTTACGATGGCTATATTGCCATCAAAGGACTGGTGACCAATGCACGGGTGAAGATAACCGATATTGCCGGCAACCTTGTGCACGACGGATTTGCCGATGGAGGTCAGTTTGTTTGGGACGGCTACAACCTGCAGGGCAGCAAACCCGGCTCAGGGGTTTACCTGGTTTTCTCCACCGACCCCGAAGGGAATGAAACGATGGTAACCAAGATACTTTACATGAAATGATCCGCAGCACACAGGGCATAGTACTGCATAGCTTTAAATACGGAGAGTCGGGCATGATTGCCCGGATCCTGACGCCCTCGGCAGGATTGCTTTCGTTCCTGGTACATGGTGTGCGTAAAGCAAGATCAAAGAACAAAGCCCATCTGCTTCAACCCCTCACCCTGCTGGATATGGTGGTCTATATAAAACCGGGCGACCAGTTGCAAAACATAAGAGAACTTCATTGCGCCAAACCTTTTGCCACGATACATACCGACATCAGGAAAACCACCATGGCCCTTTTTCTTGCAGAAGTGTTGCTCAACACCTGCAAACACCAGCAAATACAGGAAGAAGCCTACCATTTTATAGAAAACTCCATCCTTTTACTGGACAGGGAAGATACCCGGATGGCCGATTTCCACCTTATCTTTCTTCTGCAGCTCACCCAATACCTGGGATTTTTTCCCGCCCGCAACTATTCCGCCACCCATTGCTACTTCAACCTGCGCGAAGGCTCCTACCAGCAAGCCTTCCATGGCAATACCGAATCCCTTGAGCAGGACGACAGCCGCATTTTCTTTGCCCTGTCAGATGCACAGATTTCTACCCATGAACCCATTCCACTGCCCCGCGAAAAAAGGATGTACCTGCTGTACAAGATTATTGACTACTACCGTTACCATATGGACGGATTTAAGGAGGTGAAATCGTTGAAGGTGCTCGAAGCAGTGTTTCATTGATACTTTTTATGCTTTAAAAAAACTTCTAAATTCCATTTCCAGATATCGCATGAAAAATACATCATAAACGCGACAGTGTACTCAAATCTAATTGGGCTTAATTTGAGGAACCACTATATACCTTTGAAACCTATACAAAAAATATCATATCTTTGGACCCAAACCCCAGGAGAGGTAAAACCGACATTAGTAGCTGTGCCTTAAAGGCAATAAAAAGGACCATTCATAAACCTTCCCCCTAAAAAGAGACAAACAATCCGAACAAGAACTCAATCAATTGTTAACCAAATGAAGAGACCAAAACATCTGTTGTATTTTCTGGCCTCCGTGTCAGGGCTTATCATCATGTTTGTATGCATATCTGTTATCCAGCTCAGGCAAATATTTCCGCTTATCAATTCCGACTCATTATTTTTTCAGATACTATATCAGGATTTGATAATTGACGGAAATACTCTGCGTGGATGGGATCTAAATACTGTTTTCAATCTGTTTCCCAATTCTGTTCTTTACCTGATTTCATTTCTCATCAGCAAAAATCCATTTATCAACACCCTAATTCATGGATTGCTCCAATACGGCTTGTTTTTTCTTGTTTTGTTGTATTTTTATCGTGCCTTTCGCCCTTATATTCCCACAAAATGGCACGTTCCAGGCATTTTGATGCTCAATTTATTCTTTTTTGATGCCATGATAACGGGAGATTACTATTTTGCAACCCTTTTTGTACACCCTTACCATTTTGGGGCTTTCATTACTTTTTTTCTTCTTGCCGCATTAAATCTTCGAAACCTTAGGGCTCCCCAAAAAAACAAGGTGATATGGATTCTTATCATAGCAGCATTGGGTGTGTTCTCCAACCGTATTTTGATAATCATGTTCATACTTCCATGGATAGGTGTGCTATTGGTGGCAAGGATAAAAAAATGGATTCCTCCCAGGGTAGCATTAAGAGGCATGGGGATCAATTTTGCAGGGGCATTAATGGGCATTGCTTTGTACGTGCTTATTAAAAACCTGGGAATCGTATCATTTGCCTCCACAAAACTTTTTTCCTGGGACAATATCCTTCCTTCCATATCTGCATTATTCCAGACCTACGGAAAACTCTTCAGTCAAAGTTTTCCATTGTCATTGATGATTGGATTTTCGGCATTGTTTTTCATTGTTAATCTATTGTGGTGTATCCGCGATATATTCATCAGCAAAAATTCAAATAACCCTGATCACTTTGAAGGCCATGCACTGCAGCTATGGATGCTAACAAGCCTTATTTTCACCGTGGGGATATTTTTTGCACCTGCCGTTAACGGGATGTTCTTTGGGCCGGCATCTGTTCGTTACAATTTTTTTGTTCTTCTGCTCCCTTTTATCAATGTCAGTATTTTGGCTTATCCCCTTTGGAGTAATAAAGCGAAAGCCAGTGGGATTATCACCTGGACAGGTTCAATTAGTATAATGGCAATTCTGGCTGTAACCATTTTTTTTGCCAGCAGCCTTTCTATTCAACAACATTTTTCGGAAAAGAAAGAATATTATCCTTTAAGAGTTGAAGAACTGGACAAGTTAAGCAAAGCATATGATCTTAAATACGGTATTTCCGTTTACTGGAATGCAAAGATCACCACAACCTACTCTCGTGAAGGCCTTAAAGTGCGACAAGTATACACTGATGACCTTTCCTTGTACCCATTGGCTGTTGCCCGTTCATGGTATTATCCAAAGACCGACTCTCAGGAAGTTCCGGTATTTAACTTTATCATTTACCATAAATCTATGAAGGATGAAATCATTGAAACTATTTTCGGAGATAACATTACACGCATCAAAAGGGGTAAGATGGAAATTCTGATGGTTCCCGATTTCACTTTTAACTCCTCCCGACGAATTGTGCTGCTATCAGATTTGGATGATTGCGTAAAAAATTGATTTTCATACAAAGCAGAATAGCCTAATATAATGTACTTTTGCAGGCATCTTCTGCTTTTTTGATCAAAAAGAACCTAACATAAAGCCTGAACCATGCTTGAAGGAAAAACCGTAGCAGTAGTAGTACCGGCCTATAACGAAGAATCTCAGATAGGGATGGTGATTGAAACCATGCCCGATTTTGTAGACCGTATTATTATAGTCAATGACAATTCAAAGGACCAAACAGAGAGCAAAGTCCTTTCCTATCTTAAAACGCCTCATAACGAAACATCTACACGTGTAGAAAGGAAAAAGGTTGTACCCGGATTTTACAACCAGGCTGAAGTAATACTGGAGGAGCTCAATGAAAAGGAGATGGAGTATTTTACACCCTCCACCATCATCAACCAGGAGCCCGAAAATGACCGCATCATCCTAATTACCAACCAAACCAATGCAGGGGTGGGAGGAAGCATTGCCCGCGGTTACAAATGGTGCAAAGATTTCAACATTGATTGCACAGCAGTAATGGCAGGAGACGGTCAAATGGACCCCAGTGAATTGCTGAAAATCTGCATGCCTGTCATTAATGAAGAAGTGGATTATGTAAAAGGAAACCGGTTAATACATGGCAGTGCCAACCTGTACATACCTAAAACCCGATTCTTTGGCAATAGTATTCTTTCGCTGGTTACCAAAATTGCTTCCGGCTACTGGCGCATTTCAGACACCCAAACCGGATATACAGCCATTTCACTGGAAGCTCTCAACGCCATCAAGCTTTATAAAATATACAAAAGATATGGCATGCCCAACGATATGCTGGTGAAGCTCAATATGGCATATTGCACCATCAGAGAGGTGCCCATCAAACCTGTTTACAGAATCGGAGAGCAGTCGAAAATGAAAGTGGGTAAGGTGATTCCCAAAATATCCTTTCTCTTGTTGCGCTTGTTTTTTAAACGTATCTGGGTCAAGTACTTAATTAAAGACTTCCATCCCCTGTTCATCCTTTACAACATGGGGCTGGTATTGTTTTTCGCCTGTCTGCCATTCGCCTGGAGAATCATAAGCTATCTGGCCGAGGATATTCCCGGAGAAAGACCTATCCTAAACTCGCTGATGTTTGTATTCCTTTTTGTTAGCTCTTTCCAGTCGTTGCTGTTTGCTATGTGGATGGATATACAGGATAATGAACGCTTATACAAGTAATTCATGCCAAAACCTGCAATGAAGTGACCAGGCAGAAGCATTAATGGCATTCTAATCCCACAGATAGATAGGCAGCCACACACAACCGTCTGTTATGAATAAAAAAAAACCGACTAACATAGCACTCTCATTTGATATTGAAGATTGGTACCATACACCCCTGGTTACCGGTTCTTCTTTCTCTAAATATCCTACACTGGAGGATTTTTTCCAACAAAACCATGAAGAGTCTGTAGATTGTATAACCGAGGAAACCCTCCGACTGATAGAGATTCTTGACGAATTTGAAGTTTCAGCCACTTTCTTCATGGTGGCCGATGTGGCCCGACGATACCCGCGGATAGTGAAAGCCCTCAAGGGGAGCAGGCATGAAATCGCTTCTCACAGCCTCACCCACCAGTCGAGCATTGATGCAAAGACCAAACAACCCATTGTTTCTATCGATGACTGGTACCAGGAGCAGGTGGAAGCCAAAAAAGTGCTGGAAGAAATTTTTGAAACCAACGTTATCGGTTTCAGGGCTCCCAATGCAGTGCTTTCGAACTGGATGATACCATTGCTGGAAAAAATTGGGTTTCAATACGACTCGTCGGTAGCTTTCAATTCATTGTATAATAAAACCAATGTAAAGCTGCGGGACATCCCCACAACACCTTATTATATCAATGGTGACGACCTGAGCCATCGCACACCGGCAACCCGGTTGATGGAGTTGCCATGGAGCAATTATAAAATCACTCCTTTTCTAACCCTGCCTGCCGGGGGAGGCTACTTTTTCAGGTTGTTGGGTCCCTTGTACTTTAAGCGGGTATTAAAAAAGGCTCTGAAAAAGGGCGACAGTATGTTTTACATGCACCCTATCGACATTTCCCGTAAAGCTATACCTTCAGAAAACCCGCAAAACCGCCCTTTGTACTGGATCAATAAAGGTGAGAAAACAGAGAAAAATTTTATCAGGCTGCTGAAAGAGTTTTCTGGCTCATTTACCACCTGCAAAGAAGTATTTCTGAAACATCAAAAGCGATGAACAAAAAGCTTTTAAAATGGATATTTCAATTATTGGCAACTGCTGCCCTGCTCTATCTTGCACTGCGAAAGATAGAAATCGACAGCTTGCGCGAAATTACCAGAGACATTGACTACCGCCCTTTCCTGGCAATTCCCGTCCTGCTTTTTATTGACCTGGTTATCAACAGCTACCGCATTGTTTCTTTGTATCGGTTTTACGGTGTAGATACAAGACTCTTTAAAGTGGTGAGCATCAAATGGCAGGGAATGTTCTTTTCCCTGATATTCCCACTACTGGGCGATGCCTACAAAATACAATCCTTCAAAACCGCCTACGGCTCCAGTTACTGGAAAAACTCAATGGTAGTATTGCTCGACAGGCTGATATATACTTTCGGACTTACCATTGTGCTGGCACCTATTTTACTATTTTCATTTTTTGATGTGAACCCTTTGATAGTATGGATGGTAATCGCTTTGCTTTTGGTTGAGATAGCCATTTTGGTTATTCTTAACAAACCCTCTGTATTTCAAAAGATAAGTCATATTCTGAAGGCTTTCCACCGAATTTTCTCGCGGTTGGATCTTCATTTTGAAAGCAGGAATGGGTACATGACTGAAATAATTCTAAACACACTGGTGGCCATTATACGGCACGGGTTAATCGCATTTACCTACCTGCTGGTTGCCTATGCGTTTATCCGGCAAATAGATTTCAGTATTCCTGCTTTTTTTGCAGTCGTTTTCTTCATCATGCTCTCCAGGGTAATTCCCGTGAGTGTGGGTGGGATTGGTCTGCGGGAATATATTGCAGTGGTGGTGTTTCCACAGATAGGCATTTCATCGGACTATGCTTTCTCCATTGCCTTTGTAATATCATCCATTATGGTTTTGCAGGGACTTGCAGGTGGAATTTACTACCTTGCCAATAGTTTCAGAAAGAATCCTTTTGAAGCGCAAAACGTAGAAAACAAAACAGAGTGACAATATGGAACAAAAACCAAAGTATTCAATAACCTTTCGTATCCTTCGGGCGCTGGGCATCAGCTTATCTCCGCGCTCCTATGGCAACATGAGTTTTGGAAGGTTGCTGGGCAAAACCCTTGTGTACTGGAAAAATGAAATCCTGCAAAAAATTGCCAGGCATTCTATGCTGCTGGCACCCTTGAATGCCAGAACCCTGAGACCCATGCTGCATCGCTGGCGCGGTGTTCATGTGGGCAAAAGGGTTATTATTGGCACAGATGTAATCATAGATAGCGTTTATCCTAAAAAAATCTATTTGGGCGATGGCGTTATTCTTACCAACAGGGTTATGGTTCTGGCCCACAACCGCGATTTGAGCAAATACCATCCTGGGTTAAAAATACAGGATCTGGGTTACATTGTAAAGGACACTATCATTGAAGATGAAGCAAGCATCATGATTGGAGCTACGATTCTCACCGGTGTAAGGGTGGGGAAGGGTGCTGTGGTGGCAGCAGGATCCATCGTTAACAAGGATGTAAGACCTTACACCATGGTAGCTGGCATCCCGGCAAAGGAGATTAAACAGTTTGATTACCCTGAAGGTTATAGCCCTGACATGGATATTTAAAATCCACTATCGGGGTCTGGCTGATTTTTTTGATAGCAAATACAACCAGCAACTTTATCTCCCGATAAATTCTTTCCGCAATTCTTTATGTGCATAAACCAGAAGTACCTGAAATATTAGAACAAAGATTGGTATTGCTTTATCATATAATAATATATTTTTCACAAAAACATCAAAATTAACTGTATTTGATTAACAAAAACGTTATATATTTGCAACGCACATTGAACATTCTCATCCTATTACTATTTAAGCAGGAACGTATTGCAGGTTCAATTGCTGAAATTCTTACAGTTAAACCATTTAACAATTAAGCCCCTTGCAGACCCTTTCGATTATTATTCCAGCCTACAACGAAGAAAAAACCATTGAATCTATTCTCAATAAAGTAGTACAAACCCATATCGATGGGATTTACAAAGAGGTCATTATTGTAAATGACTGTAGTACTGATAATACTGCAGTGGTGGTGCAAAACTTCAAACAGGCTCATCCCGGTGAAACCATACGGTTTTTTGAGCAGGAAAAGAATATGGGCAAGGGAGCGGCATTGCACAGAGGAATAGAAGAAGCCACAGGCGATTTTATTATCATTCAGGATGCAGATCTTGAATACGAACCCGGGGAGTATACCTTATTGTTAAAGCCAGTTCTTTCAGGGTATGCGGACGTAGTTTACGGCTCCAGGTTCATGGGCTCCAAGCCCCACCGGATATTGTTTTTCTGGCATACCATAGGAAACAAACTGCTTACTTTCCTTTCAAATGTATTCACCAATCTTAATCTCACTGACATGGAAACCTGTTATAAACTCTTTCGCAGTGATAAAGTTAAAAGTTTGCATTTAAAAGAAAGAAGATTTGGCTTTGAACCTGAAGTTACAGCAAAAATTTCAAGAATACCAGATATCCGCATTTATGAGGTAGGCATTTCCTACTATGGGAGAACCTACGCTGAGGGCAAAAAAATAAACTGGAAAGATGGTTTCAGAGCCATCTGGTGCATTTTAAAATACAATCTCTGGAGCCGCTAATAAACCTTGTTTGCCATAAAATGTAATAACCTGTTTATCTAACTTTTTAATAAATAATGTGCCATGAAGGAAAAGATAAAAGCTTTCATCTCCAGTGAAAAAAATGTTTTATATACCTTATTGGCCTTATTGACTATCTATTTTCTTTTCATTTTATGGAAGACTGAAGGCTACATTGGTGGAGCAGACAGTCTTACCCACTACAGGTACTCACGCTTTTCATGGGTGTATCCTGAGTTTTTACTGCACCATTGGGCAAAACCGGTTTTTACTCTATTAACAAGTCCTTTTGCACAGTTTGGACACGATGGCGTGTCGGTATTCAATATTACAGCAGGTATTTTTAGCTGTTTATTGGCTTATCTTTCAGCACGCAAACTGGGTTACAGCTACAGGCTACTTCTCCCCTTTTTTGTATTGTTCTCGCCCATTTATTCCATCTTTGTTATATCAGGACTAACTGAAGTATTGTTTGGCTTGTTTATGATTGCTACAACCTACCTTTGCCTGGATAAAAAATATTTGTGGGCAGCAATTCTTATCTCCTTTTCTCCTCTTGTGCGCACAGAAGGAATAATGATTGTGCCGGTTTTTGCCTTATACTTTATGGTAGTAAAGCAGTTTCGTTATCTCCCGTTCTTATTTACCGGATTCATTGTTTACAGCATTATTGGATATTTTCATTTCAAGGATATATTTTGGCTGATCACCCAGATGCCCTATACAGGATCAGCTTCAGCCTATGGCACAGGTGCTCTGGCACACTTTTTTTTGAAGTCTCCTGAACACTTTGGAAAATTCACCATGATTTTGATTTCTATAGGCATAATAGCCATGGTTTATAATTTTATGCTAAGAAAAGATAAACATGCTCAAAGTGAAGTGCTGTTGATTTTTCTCCCCTTCCTGATTTACTTTCTGGGTCATGTGTTTATGTGGTGGAGTGGTATTGGAAAATCGCTGGGCATGGACCGATATATGGTGGCCATTGTCCCGCTTGGATCCTTGCTGGCCCTACGCGGATTAAATGTGTTTTCTTCACTCCCCAAAAAGCTAACCCAAAACAAATGGTCAAAAATTATTTTTGGTGTCGCCGTATTGGCAATGATTTTTACTCAGTCCTTCAACACCATGCGCAATTTGCCAAGGAAACCGGGAGGCATGGATAAGGTAATGCATAGTGCCTCAGAGTTTATTAAACAGGAAGAACTTCATAAAAACAAAATATACTATAACGATCCCGGTTTTTTCTATTTCATTGGATTTAATCCACTTGATAATAATTCTGCTCAATCATTTACCATACAAATTGCGGAGAACACTAAGGAACTTAATCAGGGCGATGTACTCATCTGGGATGGGCATTTTTCAGCCCTGCGCGGTATTCAGCTTGATAGCCTTCAGACAAATCCCTACCTGAATGAGTTAGGGGTTTTCGAACCCAAAAAGCCCTTTAAAATTTTCGATACTGACTACAAAGTAGCTGTTTTTCAACGAAACGATAAACAGTAAATTTGCTGTTGACCAGGTTAGATATAAACAAAACTATGGTTCTAGAAAGGTCTTTCGTGTTTAAATAACCACAAAGCATCATAGACCACCTGTGTGTCAAGCGGCAGGTTGTTCTCATGAGCTTTCTTTTCGATGCTTTTCATCAAATCCGGTTTTTGTCTGATCTCTTCCACAATCAATTCAACGGCCATTTTCTTTTCCCAGTATTTATACCCTTTTTCTTCAAATTCGGTAATCACCTGCTGCTTAATAACATCTAAGGTATCAGGGCCATAGGTTTCATACATATCCGTATTGATCCTTTCCTGCCAGATGCTATCTTTCCTGAATTTGGAAGTCATCCATTCTATAATTATTTCTTCAGGTATGGGTTGTCTCCAGGAAGTCCATTCGCGCTCTCTTGCTTCCTTCTCAAGGGCTTTGGATGATTTCAACTCCCGGTATATTCCCTGACGGGCTGCTTCGTAATCGGGCAGGGTTACTACCAACCAGAAACGCTCGGTGGGCTTCAGTTTAAGGAAAGTTTCCCAGTATGCTTCTTTATTCATCCACCACCAGTGAATGGCGTTGTTATTGTACTGCCGGGTCTGAAACTGGTTGAAGGCAATCAGCAATATCAATACAGAGAAAATACTCCGTTTCACCCATTTGGATTGCCGGAAACCAAAATCAACAAAGCAGGCAAATGGAATGGAAAGCAATGCATAAGATTCGATAAATGCACGAAGGCCAAAGCCTCCGCCAAACCACCAGCTCCACCATGATGCCAGGATATAAATATTTAATAATTTGAAAAGCAGCAATGCGGGAAATGCCCCTGGCATTCTTTTGGGGAGCATAAATATACCCACCAGAGAGAATATCATCAGGGGTGTATATACCAGCCATCCCTTCTTGTAGCTAAACAATATATTGTATATCTGCGGATTGTGAAAGAAAAAACTGGCTCCCTTTTCTCCGTAAGTAAAATAAAAGACTTTGCCAGATACATGATACCAGTATATAAATTGGGGCACCCAGATGAGCACAAATACGGAGGCCATAAAAATCACCCAATGGAACCTCCTGATAAAAAACATGAACCGCTCTCTGAAGTCGGCCCAGCTTTTAATATCCCATAAAAAGAATACTACCAGGATGATGATATTCGTTGGTCTTATCAGGGTGATGAAACCTGCCAGAGCGCCGCTAATGAGGATATTCTTAAAAGATGGATGATCATAAAACCTGATGGTGCTCCATAAAAAAACGGCAAAAAGGGAAAAATTAAAGGCATGCGTCATGGGCGCTTCCACCGAGGAATAATAAAAAAGATTGGTGCCGATTACAACGGCAAACAGGGTAAAAGCCACCACCTTATCCCTGAAATAACGGCTCAGAATTTTTCTCAGAAACAAAAGTCCTATCCACAGATAAAACAATGCACTAAAGTTCATGGCAAAGTAATAAGGCCTTGAATATCCGTCTGCTTCCCAGGGTGTAATGAGCGCTACCAAATGGCCTGCAAGGAAAAAAGGAGAGTACAAAACAGACATACCATATGTAGTAGTTATGGCTTTTTTTCCTGTGGGTGTTTCAATGGGCCAAATACGATTGCTGAATTTCCCCGGTTCCTCATCAATAAAACTCAACGTCAGATCCTGATAGATGAAAGTTGCCGGCAAATAAGAATAATAAGATTTGATATCCCAGATAATTACCCCTTCAGAACGGTTGAAACGGGCATGGATAAATATAGTAACGGTTATAAGCAACAGGATTAGGCCTATGGTTCTTTTTACCAGATCCTTTTTATACCAGTTTGTAAATCTTTGTATCATCTTTATACTTGAAAAATTTGAAATCGTTGATTTTGTTTTGAAACAATGAGGCAAAAATAATCATTGATTACATACCGGTGACATTGAAAGCAAAAAGCTATAAGGAACACTTGCTTTCATAAGAAAACAGAGTTGATTCCATTTTGTCTTATCCCCTCCACAGAGAGCACTTATCTGTTTCACACATCCTTCACAGCAAGATTCTCCGGAGCCTCCATCAATGTATTGCTGAATTTTTTGAGTGTATTCTTCAATTTGTCCAGCTCTTCGGTTTCACGGGCCAGCAACACATCCATCCCTTTGTGATCAAGTTTTTCCAGAATTCCTCTTATGGTAACTTTATGAATATCAGAAGCGGGCTGGAAAGCATCCTCTTTATGGTGTTCCGAACGGGTTTCTGTCAGCAGATTCACTTCCAGCAAATCATCCAGTACTTCCCTGACAATCTTAATGGGAATCTCCAGCTTTTGAGAAATCTGTGGCGGTGTAAGCGGATTATCGCCATTGGCAAATCTTTTGGCAATCTGATTATATATGTACAACGCCAGTACTTTTTTGTTCCAGGGGCTCAGGTTTTTTGCTTCATGTTCAAATTCGTAATGTTCCACATTCTGGTTGGCAAAGGATATTTCGGCCCCAAACAAAACCACGAGCCAGCTGATTCGGAGCCAGAGCAACAGGAGCGGCAAAGCGGCAAAACTACCGTAAATAGCATTGTAGCGCGATACTCCTACCTGGAAATAAATATAGCCCCATTGCAAAAGAATAAAGATGGAGCCTGCTATGACTGCTCCTATGATGGCAGATCCGGGCTTAACATTGGTATTGGGCATTACCATATACAAAAGGGTAAATACAATCCAAATCAGCACGTAGGGAGTCAGATTAAGCAAAAAATTCACCGCAGGGCTCAGAAACTCAAGAAACTCAAGCTTACCGGTAATGTTGGTAATTTGAGTGGTTAGAAACACCGTGGCAGCACTGGACATAATCAAAAACAGCGGAGCCACAAACATCATGGCAAAATAGTCACTTACCTTACGCGAAAACGGGCGGGACTGCTTGATTTGCCAGATATCGTTAAACGACTCTTCTACATATACCATTACAATGATAATGGTGTAAAGCAATATCAGCAATCCTACTCCTGCTACAATACCCCCCTGGGTTGTTTCAAGCATCGAATAAGCAAATCCCATTACATATTCAAATACTTCTTCTCTCCCCACAAAAGCTTCCCGTAACTGTCTTTCCAGCAATTCTTCCAGTCCAAACCCCTTGGCAATACCAAATCCCATGGCTACTACCGGTACAATGGCCAGCAAAGAATAATAGGTTAGTGCAGAAGCTCTCAGATGCAAAGAATCTTCACTAAAACCCCTGATGGCAAGAATAAAAATTCTGAGTTGCTTGATTAAAAATGATTTTCGTGGAGGCAAATCCTTCAGGGGTATCTTCCACACATCCCTCTCCACAAAGCTCACAGCCCTTTTTATCCTTGCCAGTATCTGTTCTTTTCGGTTCATGGGTGTAAAATTTAGCTTTTTCAGTTCTTCTGCACTTTTAGTGGAAAGAAATACGAGTTGTATTGATTCAATTGGTATAGACAGAAGACCGGAGACAGAAGACCGAAGTGAATTCTCTTCTGACTTCCGTCCAGGGACGAACTGCATCTAATTTATTGTCAAAACATAGTCTTATCCACTAAATTAGCATTAGTACTACTTATTCTTTTCCTCTGTTGAGTATACGCAATAATAATCAAAGGGTTTGACATGGGCAAAAAATAATCCCTGAGGGCCCCGGTCACCAATATAATTTTTCCTTACTTTTGAAAAGAAATCTATCACCTCTTAAAAAACAATCAAAAAAAGATGCTCAACGGACCCTATAAAGCTCTGCTTCAGCAGCTGGCAGAATTCATACCGGCACACAGACTGTTCACTGACCCATTGAAAACTCTGGCCTGGGGTACTGACGCAAGTTTTTACCGGTTGATTCCCCAAATGGTCATTATTGCGGATAATGAAGAAGAAGTATCCCGGATTCTTATCCACACCCACCAGTTAAAGATTCCGGTTACTTTTCGTGCTGCCGGCACCAGCCTGTCGGGACAGGCCATCAGCGATTCGGTGCTTATCGTGGCATCGGCCAACTGG
>JAABSE010000187.1 GCA_011390575.1 Sphingobacteriia bacterium | reverse complement strand
CAGCGGACTCATCATGCTGATTACAGCTCCGCTGATACTGTTTTTTATGTGGCTGATTGGTACCTATGCCAAAAAGCTTACCGAAGAGCAATGGGGGCAGATGAGCCGGTTATCATCGCATTTTTTGGATGTACTTCAGGGCCTGAAGACATTGAAGATATTCGGAATGAACCAGCGGGAAGCAGACAATGTGTACAAAAGCAGTGACAATTTCAGAATCATTACCATGCGGGTACTCAAAGTGGCGTTTATGTCGGGTATGGTACTGGAACTTGCCGCCAGCATCAGCATAGCACTGGTGGCCGTGCAGGTGGGCATCAGACTGATTGAAGGCCTGATGACTTTTCAACCCGGCCTGTTTGTGCTGTTGCTGGCTCCAGAATTTTATTTGCCTTTCCGTACATTGGGAACACACCATCATGCAGGGATGGAGGGAAGCGCCGCTGCAAAAAAGATTTTTGAAATAACAGATATACCGGTAGAAAAATCCCGGGAAGAACTTCCATTAAGAACAGCTCTGGCTGAATCTGAGACAAGCCTGCCCCACAGCGATAGAGGCCTGGACATCCAATTTGAAAACGTAAACTTCACCTACCCCGATGCCAACGAACCTGTTCTGAAAAGAATCAATTGCAGGTTGGAAGCAGGTTCCCTAATCGCAGTGGCAGGACCTACTGGTTCGGGAAAATCCACCTTTGCACGCTTGCTGCTGGGGTTTCTTCACCCTGAATCAGGGTCAATCAACGCCAATAACATTTCTGTGCCGGAGATGGGAAATGAACTGTGGCAACAAAACATTGCATACGTTCCCCAGCACCCACACTTTTTCAATGGCACCATCCTGGAGAACCTGTTATTGGCAAAGCCAGGTGCAACGCGGGAAGAGGCAGAGGAGGCAGCCAAAAAATCGGGCGCACACCCGTTTATCATACAAATGCCCCTGGGCTACAACACCCCCCTGACCGACAATGCTTCCCGCCTGAGTGGTGGAGAGAAACAAAGACTAGCCATAGCCAGGGCATTGCTTAAAGATGCTCCTTTGCTGATTCTTGACGAACCCACTTCAAGCCTTGACCCTGAAAGTGAGCAAATTGTTGCCGCTGCCACAGAAACCATTGTAAAAAACCGGACTACCCTGGTGATTGCCCATCGCCTGAAAACGGTAAGAAATGCCGACAAAATCCTTGTTTTCAACAATGGCACCATTGCTGAAACCGGGAGACATGATGAACTCATACAGAAAAACGGATTGTATGCCGGCTATCTGACAACACTGGGACTTAAATGATATACACTGCACCATGCTAAAAGTTATTGGATATATACGACAACACAAGGCCGCTTTTGCAGTAGCGGTTTTATTGGCCACAGGAACCATTCTTGCCGGGATCGGTCTGATGAGCACCTCAGGATACCTCATATCCCGCGCTGCCCAGCGTCCCATGATTGTTGATCTTTTTATGGTAACGGCAGGAGTACGTTTCTTCGGTATTTCGCGAGCTGTAGTGAGGTATTTTGAAAGGGTAGTTGCCCACGATCTTACCTTTAAAATTCTGCTTTCCATGCGCATGAGCCTTTACCGGCAAATCGACTCTTTTTCACAAAAATGGTTGATGACACGCCGCCCGGGCGACCTTCTTGCCGGAATTACTTCCGATATTGAAACCCTTCAGAATGTTTACCTCAGGATTGTATCGCCCGTTATTGTAGCTTTTTTCATCGGTGCGCTGACTTTCCTGGGACTCACTTTTTTCAGTATGGAAATGGCATGGGTTACCCTGCTGTTCTTTTTCCTTAACGGGGTGGCCGCTCCCATGCTCATGGCACATCTGGCAAGAGGAAGAGGTAAAACTGAAGTACAAACCCGCAGCAAGCTGAAAATCTTCCTGGTGGATCGGCTGCAGGGAATGCAGGAGCTTTTGTGGATGGGACAACAACAGAAATCGCAAGACAATTTCAACCAGATGCAGAACGAGCTTGACCACATCCAGCGGAAAAATGCCGGCATTGCCGGGCTGGCTGATAGCCTCAACAATTTACTATCTTATATGGCTATGTTTTTCGTATTGATTTTGGCCATTCCACTGGTTATCAACGGTGAGATAAAAGGTGTAGTTCTTGCGGCTCTTACTCTTGGGGTACTGAGCAGTTTTGAAGCTTTCCAGGGTTTGGCCAATGCTTTTATCCAGTATGAGAATTCTGATCAGGCTGCTAAAAGGTTGTTTTCCATTGCGGAAAAGGATGAAAATGCACCTAATACAACCGCCGATAGCTTTAAAACGTTGCAGCAAATCCCTGAATCCATTTCCTTTCAGCATGTTTCATTTTCCTATGATGAGGAAACACCTACACTAAAAGACGTTTCTTTTTCTATCCCTGCCGGTTCATGCACGGCCATTGTGGGCGCCACCGGAAGCGGCAAGAGCACCTTGCTCAATTTGTTACTGGGATTCTGGCCTCCTGATTCCGGAAGAATAAAAGCCGGAGATACAGAAATCAATCAGTTGGATGAAACCAGCTACAGGTCTTTGTTCGGGGTGGTATCGCAAGACAACTGGATATTTAATCGTTCGCTCCGCGAAAACCTTTTACTGGCCAAGCCTGAAGCTAGGGATGAAGAGCTTAAAGAAAGCTTAATACAAGTTGGGCTGGATCACTTTGCCCATGATCTGAACATGGAACCCGGCACGCAAGGCATGCGCTTCTCGGGAGGAGAAAGACAGCTGATGGCAATGGCGCGGGCATGGCTTACCCAAAGTAATATCTGGCTTTTTGATGAGGCTACTGCCCACCTGGATGCCAATACCGAACGGAAAATTCTTGATACGCTCTGGACACTAAAAGGCAACAGGACACTTCTGATGGTAACCCACCGGCTGGTGGATATGGAGAAAATGGACAAGATAATTGTACTTGACAAAGGAATGATAGCAGAATACGGCACACATCATGAGCTGCTTACAAGGGGCGGAGTTTATGCCAGAATGTTCAGGCAACAGAACCAATTGATCAGAGACTAACCTTCTTTTGCACTTTCAATAAGTTGGAGAGAAAGCGGAAACTCACCACGACCCCCCGGCACCACCGCCACCAAAGCGACCTCCGCCGAAACCGCCGAAACCGCCTCCGCCACTACCACCGCCAAAGCCACCTCTTCCCGAACCAAAACTGCCCCGGCCCGAGCTGAAGTTGCCAAAAGAACCCCTGCTTCCACGGCTGCCATGACTCAACAACCAGAACAGTGACCAGATAGGGATGCTTTTCCCGGGGCTGGCATAATTGCGGCGACGACGTGATAAAATGAAAACGAAGAAAAATACCATCAACAAGGGGAACAGGAT
>JAABSE010000186.1 GCA_011390575.1 Sphingobacteriia bacterium | reverse complement strand
GTTGAAAGTGAAAAGTGAAAAGTTGAAAGTGAAAAGTTGATTCGCAACCCACAACCAACCCATCACTTTTCACTCTCTCTACCCTCAACCCATTTGCAATTAACGAATAACTATTCTCTAGTCTCTAATATCTATTTTCTAAAACAGTGATCTATCTTCTTTTCGTCATAGGTTTCGTTTTGCTCATTTACGGCGCCAATTTTCTGGTGGACGGTGCTTCGTCACTGGCTAAAAAGTACCGGATCTCCAATGTGGTGATTGGTCTTACCATCGTAGCACTGGGAACGTCAAGCCCGGAGCTGGTGGTGAACCTGATGGCAAGCTTTAAAGGGAGTGAGGATGTGGCGCTAGGGAACATCATGGGGAGCAATATCTCCAATATACTGCTCATCCTTGGAATTTCTGCGCTTATTTACCCGCTTACGGTAAACAACAATACCAAATGGAAAGAGGTGCCCCTGAGCATGCTGGCTGCCGTTGTATTGTTTGTGGTGGCCAATGATGCCATTATCGACGGTCATGGGTTTTCTTTCGTAACCCGTTCCGATGGATTGATTCTGGTGGCTTTTTTTCTGTTGTTTATGCATTATGCCTTCAGCATTGCCCGGGAAACCGGAGAGGAAGAGTTTGCCATCAAGGTGTTTCCGTTGTGGAAGTCATGGTTGATGATTGTTGGGGGAATAGCAGGGCTTATTTTCGGAGGGAAGTGGATTGTGGATGGGGCGGTGGTGATTGCTTCTTCCCTGGGGATGAGCGAGGCGCTTATCAGTCTTACCATTATTGCCATTGGCACTTCTTTGCCTGAGCTGGCTACCTGTGTGGTGGCTGCCATGAAGCGCAATTCTGATATTGTGATTGGCAATGTGATTGGGTCGAATATTTTTAATATTTTCTTTGTATTGGGCACCAGTGCGGTCATCAAACCCTTGCCGTTTAACCCGGTGCTTAATTTTGATGTGTATGTGGGCATTATTGCCTCTGTGCTTTTGTTTGGTTTCCTTTTCTTTCCCCGCAAAAAAATCCTCGAACGCTGGCAGGGTGGAGTGTTTGTCGCCCTTTATGTGTCTTATATTGTTGCTTTGGTGGTACGGGGGTAATTGCTTTTTACATTTAAAAGCTGAGTCCGCTCCGAAAAGTACAATACCCCCCGGCCCCCTAAAAGGGGGAGGTCGCAACTAGCACAATTGCAGTGCATTGGAAAATTCGCTTTTGCAATTAACATCGTAATATATGCTTTTCAGAGTAGACTGAAAGCTGTTTTCTCATAGAAATAAATCGGTATTCTCTTTTGACCGATAGAAAGTTCGTTTAACTATGTGCCTTCTATGTGGTGAATCCTTTTTATAAACACATATAAGAAGACACTTAGAAAAAGCTGTTTGCTGCGTGGACTATGCTTTTTTAAAACACATATTCACAAATGATTACGTAACGTTAATTTTAAACTTACATAATAATTGTACCTTTATACAGTTATTAAAATGCCTTGATTAAGGAGAAAGTTATTATCATGAAGAACTCAGGCACTATAAGAACTAATAAAGGAACAAATGCACCGGGATACAAATCCGGTAAATCTCTTGGGGTATTGTTATTCGGGCTGGTACTCACTGCCATTCTTGTGTATGTCACTTTTAACAATTTGCGGGATACAGTAAGGCAGGAGGTACAATTCCAAAGCATTCAATTGCAATTGTTGTTTGAGAGCAGACTACAAACCCAGACCCAGATTCTTCGTAACGGGGTAGGTTTATTTGCAGCTTCTGATACGGTAACCCGAAACGACTGGAAACTGTTTTACGACCACAGCAGAATCAGTAAGTATTTTCCCGGTATTCAAGGGTTTGGTTATGCCCAGTTTATCCCTCAGCATTTATTGTCAGAGCATATCCGGTCTGTGCGTGCGTCCGGCCATCCGGAATATACGATTACCCCTGAACATGATCGCGAAACGTATACTTCCATTATTTACCTTGAACCCTTTTCAGGACGAAACCTTCGTGCTTTTGGCTATGATATGTACTCTGAGCCTGTTCGCCGGGAAGCCATGCAAATGGCCATTGATTCGAACTACGCCGCCATTTCCCGTCAGGTAGTACTGGTGCAGGAAACGGGTGAAGATGTCCAACCCGGTTTCCTGATTTATGTCCCTGTTTTTCGGTCCGGAATGCCTTTACATACCGTGGAAGAGCGACGTGCTGCGGCCAAAGGCTGGGTGTACAGTCCTTACAGGATGGAAGATCTTACCAGGGGTATCTTTGAGCAGTGGCAGATGACCCGGGAACCGGGAGTCCATTTTCAGATATATGACGGGGAGGATATTTCGGAAGAAACACTTTTGTACAACAGTCAAAATGGAAATCCCACCCAAAAAGAAGGATTGGTTTTTACCGAAGTTTTACCCATCAGACTCAACCGGGTTGCATGGACACTGGTTACATCCAATAAGGTAAACAACTTGTTGTACAACGGAAATCTGCTTGTTGTGCTGTTCAGCGGACTTATTATCAGCGTATTGCTGTATTTGCTGGCTGCAGAATTAGTTAATGCCCGCATTCGAACACAGAAAATAAATCAATTAAATCTGGAGTTACAGAAAATCAATGCTGATAAGGACCGCTTTATATCAATCCTGGGTCATGATCTCAGGAATCCTTTCAATAGCATGTTGGGTCTTTTGGATATACTCACAGATGATCAGGAAGATCTGGATGAAGAACAGACCAAAGAGTTTTTGCTGTCTACCAAAGATGTTGCCCGCAATACTTACAAAATGCTCGAAGATTTGCTTGAATGGGGCCGATTCCAGACAGGCAGGATATCCTTCGAACCTATGCCTTTTAATGTGAAAGATACCTGCGATGATGTGATTAAGCAGGTTGCGGCACAGGCGAGGAAAAAGAACGTTAATGTCAGTTACAAGGGAAGTAAAGAATTGATGGTTTTTGCAGATCAAAATATGCTGCGTACCATTCTGCGCAATCTTGTCAGCAACGCGATAAAGTTCTCACACCCCGAAGGAGAGGTTACCATCAATGCGGTATCTCAACCTGATACAACCGTCATAAGCGTATCAGATACGGGGGTGGGAATAGAACCTGAAGTTAAGAAGAAGCTCTTCGTTATCAGCGAGATTGTAACTACCAAAGGAACCGCAGGTGAAAAAGGCAGCGGACTGGGTTTGATACTATGCAAGGAATTTGTAGAGATTCATGGTGGCAGCATTTGGGTGGATACCGAACCTGGTAAAGGAAGTACTTTTAGTTTTACAATACCTGCTCAAGCCTGATAACTGTTTTACAGCCTGGTGCAAATGACTTCAAACTCAGGAGAGGGGTTATCAAAAAGATTGGGTTTTTCTTTTGTACAGCAATGCGTCTGTATGTTGCAGATATTCAGCCATACAGACGCATTGAAGAGTAATTCCAAAATATTATTC
>JAABSE010000185.1 GCA_011390575.1 Sphingobacteriia bacterium | reverse complement strand
CACAAAACGGATAACCTGCTTTGTTCAGATGTGTACAAATCCTATTTCCCAGGTCCAGAAAATACTTTCTCAATTCTTCCCCGCTGTTCTCTTTTTGGGGTAAAAATACTATGGCATTGTCCTGGTCGGTGGCCAGTGATTGTTCACGACGACCTTCACTTCCCAGGACCAGAAATACAAAAGGTGCCGGAGGGGTGCCGGTTTCCCGGATGGCCTGGCGGATTATTTTGTCAGTTACTGCATCGGTAATTCTGCTGATTAGTTTGCCGCTGGTGGCTGCTCCGGTTCCGGTTTCTGCCAGTTGGGCTACCAGGCGGGGAAGCTGTTTTGTGAGTTCGGCAATCTCATAAACCGAACCGGCTTGCTGAATGCTGTTCACCAGAAATTCCGGAGTATCTTTTCTGAGTTGGGAAAGGGCAGGCAAACTGATGTATCCGGGGCATTCTCCTTCATTGGATTGTATCACTACATACGAAATTTTATTTTGTATCATCAGCGAAAAAGCTTCCATAACCATGGCATCCGCAGAGACTGAAATGACCGGTGCGCTCATTATGCGGCTTACGGGGGTGGTGATGCTCATGGTTTTGGCTACTGCCCGCCGGCTGATGTCACTGTGGGTTAATAGTCCGATGATTTCTCCGGAGTTGTCTCTGACAAGGATGATGTCGGAATGATTCATGGACATCAGCCTGGCAGCTACTTCCAGAGGGGTAGTCAATTCGCAGAGAGGAGGCGTTTGCAGGAAATTTTTCACCGGCTGCAGCAGGATGCCTGCCGAAAGTGACTGTTCCATGGGCTTTGGGCTGAAGCCTGTATGGCGGCTCAAATGCTCATAAGCGTCAATAACAATGCCGTCGCAATACACTACTTTGTCATGTACATCCTTTACAGGAAAAAGTGTTACCATAGCGGGTAACGCAGAACCATCCGGTTTTTTGATTTTCAAGAGTCTGTCTTTGAGCTCAGTTCCTTCACTAATAGCGCTGATTACTTCTTTTTTTTCCTGCCTTTCAGAAAAGAGCTGCTGCACAGGCAGACTTTTGATTTCTGATTCAGATGTGTAACCCAGCATTTCTAATGCTTTTTTGTTGACCTCCACAAAGCGGGCATTCCTCCCGATGGTGCATCGGAACACGCCAATCTGCATCGTGTCCGCAATGGATTTGAATTTGTCCATGGTAAGATCCAACTCCCGTTCCACGTCGCCATGCCCTGAAACATCTTTGATGGTGTAAATAAAACCTTCTTTCCCCGCCATTTCAAAGGCCGAACGGCTGATAATCACATCTACCAGTACTTTGTTCTTTTTGCGGATTTTTTGCTCTTTCACTATCTCCGTGCCTGTTGTATGTGAATTGTTATTTTTGATTTGAAGCACGCAGTGCAGGCTGTTGAGGAATTGCGGGTCATGGTTTTCGGCTTCCTCATGGGTATATCCCAGCAGATTAAGGAGATAAGGGTTGCAATAAATCACCTCGCCGTTAAGGGTCATCAGCACACCATCGGTGGAGGCTTCCACCAGCTTTTTGTATTTTTCGGTGGTGTCTCTCTGTTTTTGAAGAGCCTTCTGTCTTTGCTGTTCCGCAAGAAAATTTCTCCTTGCCAGATAGCCTATCACAGCTGTTATAACAAGGGTGACAAACAATGAGATCCATACCACCTGCCGGGTGATGGTCGTGATTTCGCTTTGTACATCTTCCACATAAATCCCTGTTCCGACTATCCAGCCCCAGGGTTCATACAGTTTTACATAAGAAAGCTTCGGAACCACCATCAGGCTGTCATCTTTCCATTGCCATTTATAGTCGATGTATCCGTTTCCGGTCTTTTTGGCAAGGGTTGCTATTTCCACGAAAAACCGTTTTCCTTCCTGGTCTTCATAATCGGAGAGCATTTTTCCCTCCAGCTGTGGCCGGTAGGGGTGCATGATCATTTTGGGAGCAGTATCTGTAATCCAGAAATAGTCCTTACTTTGTTCGCCATAGCGCATGCCGCGGATAATCTCCCTTGCTTCCTCCTGTGCCAGGATTAATTCCAGGCTATCGGCAGCTGTTTCGTCCAGGCGCTGCATTACACTCCATGCTGTTGCGGTGAGCTCCCGGATGGTTTCCCGTTTTTTGTCCATCAGGTTTTCACGATAGCCCGGAAGCACATAAATGTAAATAGCCGCCAGGAACAGCAAAATGGCCATCAGCGAAGGCAGAAGTATCCTTATGAAAAAGCCGGGTTTTCTCATACAGGTTCTATATTGTCAATGTTGTTAATTCCATTTTTTCCGAATCAAAAACTATACTTCCTCCGGGGTATCGCTCGCCCACTACGGCAGGACATATAATTGCCTTGTGATGTTTTCTGATTTTCACGGTTTCATCATTGGGGTGAGACCAGAACAACCGGTTTATGGTTACCGGGCCGGAAGGATGGGAGTGGCCTACAAAGGCCAGATCGCAGGCGTTTTTCTTCATAAACCGGAAATGATCTGCAATCTCCATGCTGTTAAAAGGAAACCAGCGAAGGATCCCTGCCATGTCAGGCCTGAAAAAGTGGGTAAAAAGGTACTTCCTGTGGTTTGTTTCCAGAGTTTCCCACTCTTTCAGCCCTTTAAGAAAGTCTCTGTTTTCGTTGCTCAGTTCCGGGATGATTTCATCCTGGTAGAGCCAGACCCTGTTTTTCGACATTCTGATACGTTCAGCAATGCTGAGACTATACCAGTTTTGGGGCAGTTTCTTTTCTTCATGGTAGGAAGGGAGTCGTCCGATGGTGTAAAGGTCATGGTTGCCGGCAATAACAATATCTGCCTGCTGGCGCAGCAAATCGATGCACGCATTGGCATCGGGCTGATGGCTGTAAAAAACCGGGCTGTATCCCGTAATATCCCCCAGGCACACCAGAATGTCATGACCATATTTCGTGATGGCTCCAACCATTTTTTCAAGGCTGGCAATGTCTTCATGAATGTCCGTTATGATGGCGATGCGCATGGGACTGAATTTTGGCTTTCAAATCAATTCATGGGAATCTTCCTTTGGGTCACACCCTTTTTCTCTGTGTCAGTAAAGATACCACAATCACCATGGCAAAAGACAAGGGTATGGATATAATGCCGGGGTTGTCAAAAGGTATGGGCGCATTTTCCGGGAGCAATCCATATCTTTCAAACATGCTTGGCGAGAGAAGAATGATAACCACCGAAGAAACAATACCCGTAATTATTGATGCAGCAATTCCTGTGGAAGTGGTTTTCTTCCAGAATATTACTGCCAGGATAGAGGGCAGGTTGGCAGAAGCCGCTACCGCGAAAGCCAGTCCTACCAGAAATGAAACATTCATCCCTTTGAAAAGAATACCTAACAGGATGGCAAATAACCCCACCCCGAAAGCTGCCAGTTTTCCTGCTCTTACTTTTTGGCTGTCTGTCATCTGCACCTTAAGGTACTTATCCACAAAGTCATGGGCAATGGCCCCCGATGATGCCACAATCAGCCCACTTACGGTTCCCAGTACTGTAGCAAAAGCTATGGCAGAGATAATGGAAAAAATTCCTACACCAAAAGATTTT
>JAABSE010000184.1 GCA_011390575.1 Sphingobacteriia bacterium | reverse complement strand
GGTTGATGACGGGACTGAAGATCGGGAAATAACAGCCATGCTGCTGCAGTTTCGCAGCCCTGCAGGAATCATACAGCTTACACGCACCATCAATGAATCAACCCGCATGCAGGCCGCTGCTCCGGCCCTGGAAATCAACCGGCTCATGTCGCTGCTATCGGTAGGTTTTGATTTGTTGCTCATCCTGGCCTGGGTAATCATCGCCTTTTCGGGCATCAATATCTTTATTCATCTGTGGAATACCCTTCGCGGGGAAATGCAGGACATTGCCCTGATGCGGGTAATGGGAGCTTCACAAACCAGGGTTTTTCTGCTCCTGGTAGCTCAGGGAGTTGCTATAGCCCTGGCGGGATGGCTGGGAGGAATTGTATTATCGAGGATAATATGGCTGTTGCTGCCCTCGTTTCACTTTATGACAGAAACCGGTTATGCGGTTTTGTACACACAGGAGTTAATGCTGCTGCTCTATACATTGGTGGCTGGTTTTCTGGCTTCCCTTATACCCGCATGGAATGCCTACAATGTTGATGTTCATTTTAACCTGACAAAGAAATAATATGCTAAAAGTATTTTTTATAGTGCTGAATCTGATGCTCACAGTCAATCAACCTCCTGACCTTGAGGAGCACTACAGCAATGAAACCTGGGATGTTATGCTCAGCGATGTGAAGATGCGCTACCGTTTCAGTGTGGAGTACAACTCTTTTGTGCATGTTCCCCGGTTTGGTGATAATATCGAGGCAATGGAAGGGGAGGAGATTGTTCTAAGGGGCTTTTATCTCCCGTCCGACGTTACAGGAGAATCTTTTGTGCTTTCTTATGTGCCTATGCAAATGTGCTTTTTTTGCGCCGGAGCAGGTATTGAGTCGGTGGTGGAGTTGCACAGCCTCATTACCCATCAAATCCGTTTCAGAAGACTGAGTACCGATGATTTTATTGAAGTGCGCGGAAAGCTGAAGCTCAACCGCAATGATCTGGACCATCTCATTTATATCCTTGAAGATGCGGAACTGCGCCAGGTGATAAAGTAGTTTGAAAAAGACAAATAAATAATTTAATAACCTGATAATTAACGTTTTTACTAAGTATGAAGTCGAATAAGTTACTTTTTTTTGTGTTGTTAATCACAACTGCCGGGTTTATTTTTAATGGATGCAAAAGGTCTGAACGCCCCGGCAATATTGCTTCAGTGAGTATTGCACCCATTCACTATTTTGTGGATCGCCTTACCGGTGAAGCTATTGATGTAAACGTTATGGTGCCTCAGGGGGCCAGCCACGGCACCTATTCACCCTCTGCCGCCCAGATGCAGAAGCTCTCCGATTCTGAAATCTATTTCCGTATCGGGTATCTGGGATATGAGCAGGCTTTTATCCGTAGATTGAAAGATTTAAGTCCGGATATGAAAGAGGTGAATCTTTCTGATGGGGTGGATCTGATTCGTGGTGAAGCTGTTGTTCATGGCGATCATGTGCATGAAGGGGGAATAGATCCCCACATCTGGATGTCGCCCCGGGTGATGCTGGGTTTGTTGCCTGTTATCAAAAACGGCCTGCTGGAAGTGTATCCTGATTTGGAAGAAACCATCCATGCCAATTATCCGGCTCTGCTGGAAGATGTGGAAAGGATTCACCGGGACATGGAAGCGCTGACGCAAACTTTAGGAAATCGCAGGTTTATGATTTTTCACCCTTCGCTTACTTACCTGGCCCGTGATTACAATCTGCAGCAGGTTCCCATCGAATTTGAAGGGAAAGAGCCTGCGCCTGCCAGGCTGAGCCGGTTGATAAGCGATGCAAAAGCAGAATCCATTCCTGTGATTTTTATCCAGGAGGAATACGACGTGCGCAATGCCAACCTGGTGGCCGATGAAACCGGTGCAGAGGTGGTTACCATCAATCCGCTGGAGTACAACTGGGTGAACAGTATGGAAGAATTGATCAATATTTTTGAAGTATATCTGCAATGAGCAAACCACTGGTAAAGATTGAAAATGTGAGTTCGGGTTATTTCTCGGAGACCGTTCTGCGTGATGTAAACCTTGAGATTTTTGAGGGTGATTTTATTGGGGTCATTGGCCCCAACGGTGGAGGGAAAACCACATTGGTGAAAACCATTCTGGGTATTCAACCTCTTTTTAAAGGAAGGATAAGCTTTCCTTCGGGCAAGCCCCGCATGGGGTATTTGCCTCAAATCAGTCAGATCGATAAAAGTTTCCCCATTACTGTGCGCGATTTGGTAGGCTCCGGGTTACGTGCCCGCAAAAAGTGGTTTCCCCATCTGGGAAGCGACCAGAAAAAGCAGGTGGATACTTTGCTGGACGAGGCCGGGATTGCTTCTTTTGCCTCACGGCCCATCGGAGAATTGTCGGGAGGGCAAATTCAGAAAGCTTTTCTGTGCCGTGCGATTATCAATGACCCTAATCTGCTGATACTGGATGAGCCCAATACTTTTGTTGACAAAGGGTTTGAAAAGGAGTTGTATCGCTGGCTCAAAGAACTGAACAAGAAAATGGCCATTTTGCTGATTTCCCATGATATCGGCACCATTTCACCCATGGTGAAAACCATTGCCTGTGTCAATGTCAATCTGCATTACCATCCCTCCAATCAGCTTACCGAAGATATTCTTAAAGTGTATAATTGTCCTGTTGACCTGATAGCCCACGGGCCGGTGCCGCACAGGGTGCTAAAAGACCATGAATGATGAGTGAAATAGCAGGTATATTAGAATACGCATTTTTCCGCAATGCCTTGGCGGCAGCCATCCTGACCAGCATTTTGTCGGCTATGGTAGGAACGTATATTGTTTCGCGCAAAATAGTATTTATTTCCGGTGGGATAACCCACGCTTCTTTTGGCGGAATAGGGATGGCCTATTTTCTGGGTCTGAATCCCTTTCTGGGCGCCGCCGTTTTTGCGGTGTTGTCTGCCACTGGTATCGAGTGGATTTCGCACAAGGGAAAAGTGCGCGAAGACAGTGCCATCGCCATTTTATGGTCGCTGGGCATGGCGCTGGGGATCATTTTCGTTTTTATGACCCCCGGCTATACGCCTGACCTGATGAGTTTCCTTTTTGGGAATATACTCTCTGTTACCCTTTCTGACCTTTACCTGTTGCTGGCATTTTGCGTGGTAGCAGCCTTGTTTTTCTGGATATTTTACAGGCCCATTATCAATACAGCCTTCGATCCGGAGTTTGCCCTTATCATGGGAATTCCCGTGGCATTTTTCCGCTACACCATGTCGGTAATGATTGCACTGGCGATTGTGCTCAGCATCCGCTCGGTAGGTATCATTCTTGTATTGAGCCTCTTCACAGTGCCCCAGATTACAGCTATGCTTTTTACCCGCAACTTTGCTTCCGTCATACCTTTGGCCGCCTTTTGGGGGATTCTCGGTTCTGTGCTTGGGCTTTTTGCTTCCTACCTGCTGGATATTCCTTCCGGTGCTGCTATCATCTGTATGCTTACCCTGCAGTTTCTTTTGGTGAAACTGATTGTGATCATCAGAGAGGGGCTGAGCAGGAAGCGAAAGGGTTAAATATGGCGCTTGTTTTTTCTTTCTATGCTTCCTGCACCAATCGTAATGGTATGAATATTTCCATTGCTGTTGGGGTAATTATCCCGCAATCCAGGCCTGGAGCAAGCATATCTTATAGGTGGTGGGCTTAAATTCTCACCCGGCATACATTTACAGATCTTTA
>JAABSE010000183.1 GCA_011390575.1 Sphingobacteriia bacterium | reverse complement strand
CTGGCCATAAGAAGTTTCAATCACTTCGAAGTCGTCTCCTTCTCCGTTTACGATTTCACATCCGGCTTCCAGTACAAGCTGTCCGCCAAATCCAAGGCTTACATAAGTAATGGGGGGAGAGTTGGTAAAGTCGGGCTCGCCCACTACATTTTCAATTACGCGTCTGTTATCGTTTACTGTGCCGTCGCCATAGGTAGAATAACCTTCAATGGTCATATCTTCTACTACAGCAATTGCCCATGGTACTTCACAAGCTGGGAAGTTGTCGGGAGCACAATCGGGAACAGTTACCTCAACATCTTCGATAACCAGTTCTTCGGGTTGTTCCACTTCAAACTCAACAATTTCCATACAACCTTTGGCGTCGACAATAATTGCTTCGTAAGAACCTGCAATTAAACCCTCAATGGTATTTCCTGCAATTGTATTACCTTCAAAAATGATGGTATAATCAGGAGTGCCACCGGTAATGCTGATGTCTGCAATTCCGTCAGCTTCACCGAAACAGCTTGCGTCAGTTACTGTTGCTGTAGCCTCGATTGGTTGGGGGAATACAACATCAAATGTTTCCGTGTTGGATTCACAACCTTCGTAGGTGAAATAAATGCTGTAGGAACCATCTTCGGTGATTTCCTCAACAACATTGCCTTCAGAATCCAGGATAGTAAATTCAGGAGTAATGTCATCAGGTGTGAAAGTAATATCCAGTTCTGCTACTTCAGGAGCTGCAGGAGTATTGAAAATATAGATACCGTTGACGTCAAATCCGTCGTCAGCACCATTAAATTCATTAGGATCTGACACATCAATAACTTTAACGTAGCGTGCCCAGTCAAGTACGAAAGACACATCGTCTTCATCAACACCGTTGGAAAGGTCTAAAGCACCGCCCAGACAAATTTCTCCCAGGTTGGACCATGGTCCATCGAGCGTTTGAGCAACCCAAACCTCAGCTGTTTCAGGAAAGTTATCACAATCGGGTTGGCTATAAGTAGTTTCAATAACTTCAAAGTCAACACCTTCTCCGTTTACGATATCACAACCAGCTTCCAGTACAAGCTGTCCGCCAAAACCAAGACTTACATAAGTGATAGGAGGTCCGGTGGATTCGTATACGGGCATACCCAGTACATTTTCCAGAACACGTCTCTCTGTAGCTACCGGATTGCCACTGGCGTCCAAACCTTCAAAGGTCATTTCTTCAATAACAGAAACAGCCCATGGTTCTTCACATCCAGGGAAATTGTCAGGAGCACAGTCAGGAACAATGGGTTCAACATCAATGATAACCAGTTCATCAGGTTCTCCAATGTAGAATGTTACTTCTTCAGGTCCGCAGTTTTTCGTGTCAGAAATAGTTACCGTATAGCTTCCTTCATCGAGGTCACTCATAGTAAACAATCCGTCAGCAAAAACACCGTCCATATCGAAAGTATAAGGAGGAGTTCCACCTGTAACAGAAATTACAGCTTCACCGTCTGCTGCGCCAAAGCAACTGATATCTTCAGTTGATACCAGTGTAGCAACCAGCAATGGGGGTTCGGTAATGGTAAATTCCAGTACAACAGGACCGCAACCGTTTTCATCATCCACTGTAATAGTGTAATCTCCAGCAGAAAGAGCGTTCAGATCACCAACAAAATCATGGAAAGGATTGGTTCCACCATCAATAGTTAATTCTACTGCTCCATCACTGCCACCGTTACAACTTACATGATTAATAATTTCATAATCAGCAGTAAGTGCTTCAGGTTCTGTGATAGTGAATGTTTCGGAAAGGGGACCACATCCGTTTTCATCATCTACCGTAATGGTATAAGTTCCGGCAGCCAGTGCGTTGATATCGAACTGTTCGTCACCTTCAAATACATAGAAAGGATTGGTACCACCTGCGATTGTAAGATCAACAGCTCCGTCAGCCAGGCCGTTGCAGCTTACATGATTCAGAATATCCAGGTCGAAAGTAAGTTCGTCGGGTTCAGTAATAGTGAATGTTTCTGAAAGGGGACCACATTGGTTTGCATCGTCAACAATAATAGTATATGTTCCGGGAGCCAGTGCGCCAAGATCATAATCACCACCATCTTCAAATACATAAAATGGCTCAGTACCACCATTGATAGTAAGTTCAACAGCTCCGTCGGCCAGGCCGTTACAGCTTACTTGGTTCAGAATCGCCAGGTCAAAAGTAAGTTCCTGGGGTTGTATGATGGTGAATGATAATTCTACCGGGCCACATCCATTAGCATCAGTAACACTTACATCATAAGTACCTGCTTCCAAGGCATTCCAGTCATAGTCAAAATCAACAACATAATCAGGGGTGCCACCATCAATGGTTAGTACAGCTGCTCCATCATTGCCTCCAAAACAGCTAACATCGTCGATAACGTCAACAGAAGCAGTCAGTGCAGGAATATCTTCAACTTCAAATTCAATAACATAAGCTTCACAATCTTCAGCATCACCTAAAGTCCAGTTGTATACGCCTACAGGAACTTCCAAAGTATAATCAAAATCGAAAGTTTCTACGGCATCACCTGCTTCATTGTAAAGGGTATAGGGAGGATTGCCACCGAAACCGGTAACAGTTACTTCCGTTGATTCTCCATTGCAAAGAATGGGCTCAAAATCTACTTCTGCTGTAATAGGATCAGGTTCTCCTACTGTTACACATTCGGTATATTCGCAACCGTTGGCATCAACTACCGTAATCAGGTAGTTTCCGGGCATAAGTCCTTCGTAGGTGGCGGTTTGTGTTTTTACAGGAACAAATTCCTCGTCCCCAGGCTCACAACCATAAGAAATGCAGATATTGAAAGGCTTGGCGCCGTTCATTTCCACAAAAATGGTTCCGTCTTCATCACCGTTGCATGTAACAGGAGTGGATGTTATCTCCACCTCCATTTCGGGGAATTCAACCACTGCAAAAGTTTCAGTAACTTCACATCCGTTGTCGTCCATTACCGTTACGGTATATTCTCCTGCAGGCAGATCAGTGCGTTCTGCACCTTCAAATCCATCAGCCCAAACAAAAGAAAAGGGGCCAACGCCACCCATTACATCTACGAAAAGGCTGCCATATTCACCGGCACATACTTCCATTTCGCCTTCAGCTGTAAGCTCCAGTTCGTCTTCGCAAGGACAGCGCTGTGAGTTTGCACTGGCTGTTGAAGTTGCAGCAGGATTGTCGGGGCTGTTAAGGTACCATACAAGGTTTGCTCCGTCAAAAACAATTTCGAAAACTCCTACTTGTCTGCCTGGCAGAAATACTTCGGGAAGATCATCACTGCCTTCTAATGCAGTGTTGCTTGAAATACGGTTGTCGGGTCCCTGAAGAATCTCTACTTCAAATTCATTCTGGTTATTATAACCGAATAAAGCTGTATAGGTGTCGTCACCATTATTGGTAACACATTCCAGTACCGGGCTAACTTTGAGTAAGGGGGTGTACTGGGGCAGAATTTCACGGAACATAATGTTATCCAGACCAAAGTCATTGCCACTTTGAACCTTTGAGGTTTCGGCAATAGTTATAGTAGCATTGGTAGACTTATCCGTGTTGGTCCATACATAGTTAACCCAGTTTTGGGTTTGTCCTTCTCCAATAAAAGTAGATTGCATCTCATCACCATTGATATATATGGTAATTTCGATGTGTGCAGGATTGGAAGTAACCAGACTCAGCAAATCAAAGCTGAACTCATAGTCTTTTCCGGATTCAACATCTTCAATTACTTGTTCCCAGACAATGG
>JAABSE010000182.1 GCA_011390575.1 Sphingobacteriia bacterium | reverse complement strand
GATTATTTCGGAGTATTCGTTTGAATCCAGCCACTGGAATGCCTGGACCACCTTGTCTAACTGGCTTATCGATCAGCAGATACCCGCCATTGGAGGGGTTGATACCCGGGCCATTACCAAGGTTTTGCGCGAGAAAGGGAGTATGCCCGGGAAAATCGTGTTCCCCGGGCAGGATGTTGATTTTGCCGACCCCAATGAAAACAATCTTGTGGCAGAGGTTAGTACCCGGGAAGTCCTCACTTACGGCAATGGAAAGCACAAAATTGTGCTTGTCGACTGTGGGGTAAAGCACAACATCATTCGCAAGTTGCTGGAACGGGATACTACTGTTGTAAGGGTGCCATGGGATTATGATTTTACAAGCATGGAGTACGATGGTCTTTTTATTTCCAACGGACCGGGCGATCCCAAGCAATGTTCGGCCACCATACAAAACATTGCAAAAGCGCTGAAAAAGGATAAGCCCATTTTTGGCATTTGTTTGGGCAACCAGCTTATGGCGCTTGCTGCCGGAGGAGACACTTTCAAACTCAAGTACGGACACCGCAGCCATAATCAGCCCGTTATTCTCAAGGGGTCCCCCCGTTGTTTTATTACTTCACAAAACCATGGATTTGCCACTCTTGCCGATTCACTCAGCGATGAATGGGAGGAATTATTTGTAAACATCAACGATAACACCAACGAAGGAATAAAACACAAAACCAGGCCCTTTTTCTCTACCCAGTTTCACCCTGAAGCTTCCAGCGGCCCTACCGATACCGATTTTCTTTTTGATGATTTTATTGAGATGATAAAGAAGACGGGAAACCGAAGTTAAAGTTGAAACCCGGACACAGGCAAAAACGGGTTCAGAAAAGTTTTAAATAATACAGATACACCTACCATTGTTATGGAAAAAAGATATAAAAAAGTACTTGTAATCGGCTCAGGCGCCCTGAAAATCGGTGAGGCCGGCGAATTTGACTATAGTGGCTCTCAGGCTTTGAAAGCCCTCAAAGAAGAAGGGATTCAAACCGTATTGATCAACCCTAATATTGCTACTGTGCAAACCTCCGAAGGGATTGCCGATACGATTTACTTTCTGCCGGTTACTCCGTTTTTTGTAGAAAAGGTAATTAAAAAGGAAAATCCTCAGGGCATATTGCTTGCCTTTGGTGGGCAAACAGCCCTGAACTGCGGGGTAGCTCTGCATCAAAGCGGTGTTCTAAAAAAGTACAAAGTGCAGGTGCTGGGTACGCCGGTGGAAGCTATCATGAATACCGAAGATCGGGAGTTGTTTGTGAAAAAGCTGGATGAAATTGGTGTCCTTTCCATCAAAAGCGAAGCTACTACTTCTGTGGAAGATGCCATGAAAGCAGCTAACAGGCTGGGTTATCCGGTAATTCTCAGGGCAGGCTACACGCTGGGTGGGCAGGGCAGTGGCTTTTGCAACAATGATGAGGAGCTTAGAAAGCTGGCACGCAATGCACTGAACCATGCGACACAAATCCTGGTGGAGAAATCGCTCAAAGGCTGGAAAGAGGTGGAATACGAAGTGGTGCGCGATCGCTACGACAACTGCATCACCGTTTGCAACATGGAAAATTTTGACCCCCTGGGCATCCATACCGGTGAGAGCATTGTTATCGCTCCTTCCCAAACCCTAACCAACAGCGAGTACCATAAACTGCGCGAAATCGCCATTAAAATCGTACGTCACATTGGAATCGTGGGCGAATGCAATGTACAATATGCCCTCGACCCGTATTCTGAAGATTACCGCGTGATTGAGGTAAATGCCCGCCTTTCGCGCTCCAGCGCACTGGCATCCAAAGCTACCGGCTATCCGCTTGCCTTTGTGGCTGCAAAACTCGGTTTGGGTTATGGTCTGCATGAATTGAAAAATGCTGTGACCAAAACCACACCCGCTTTTTTTGAACCCGCGCTGGATTATGTAGTGTGCAAAATTCCCCGCTGGGACCTTGGCAAATTCAAGGGTGTTTCCAAGCAAATTGGCAGCAGCATGAAAAGTGTGGGGGAAGTAATGGCCATTGGAAGAAACTTTGAAGAAGCTATGCAAAAAGGGCTTCGCATGATTGGACAGGGGATGCATGGTTTTGTGGAAAACAAAGAACTGGAAATAAACGACAGGGAAGAAATAGCCAGGCAACTGAGCAACCCCACCGACACACGTATCTTTGTCATTGCCATGGCTTTGGAGCACAATTTTACCATCGATGAGATCCATGAGCTGACAAAAATAGACCGGTGGTTTTTGTACAAACTCAAAAATATCACCGATTTAAAATTCCGGCTGTCGCCCTATGCCCGCATTGAAGACCTGCCCCCACAATTGCTCAGAAAGACCAAAGAAAACGGGTTTTCCGATTTTCAGATTGCCAAAAACCTTGTAAAAGCAAGCGGTGAAGATGTGACAGATTACAGCCTTCGGGTTCGCGATTACAGGAAGAAGCTTGGGATTCTGCCGGTGGTTAAGCAAATTGATACCCTGGCGGCTGAATACCCGGCTCAAACCAATTACCTCTACCTTACCTACCACGGGAATGAAAATGATATAGTTCCTGAGAAAGACGGAAGATCAAACATTGTGCTGGGTTCGGGCGCTTATCGTATTGGCAGCAGTGTTGAGTTCGACTGGTGCAGTGTAAATGCACTGCAAACCATCAGCAAAATGGGGTTGCGTTCCATCATGATCAATTACAACCCCGAAACGGTAAGTACCGATTACGACATTTGTGATCGATTATATTTCGATGAGTTGTCCTATGAAAGGGTTATGGATATCATCGATTTCGAGTCACCGCAGGGTGTGGTGGTTTCCATGGGTGGACAGATTCCCAACAACCTGGCTATGCGATTGCACCATGCAGGGGTACCCATTCTGGGGACTACTCCACAATCCATAGATCGGGCAGAAGACAGGCATAAGTTTTCTTCTATGCTTGATGCAATGGGTGTAGATCAGCCTGCATGGAAGGAGCTCACAACCATTGAAGATATTTATAAGTTTGTTGATAAAGTCGGGTATCCGGTTTTGATTCGTCCCTCTTATGTGCTTTCGGGTGCGGCCATGAATGTGGTATCTAACGCAAAGGAGCTTGAGTATTTTCTTGTACTGGCCGCCAATGTTTCTAAACAATATCCTGTAGTGGTTTCGGAATTTATAGAAAATGCGAAGGAAATTGAATACGATGCCGTGGCAAACAAGGGTGAAATCGTAGTATATGCCATTTCTGAGCATGTGGAATTTGCAGGTGTGCATTCAGGCGATGCCACCATCGTTTTTCCTCCTCAAAAACTGTATGTAGAAACCATCCGAAGGGTAAAACGCATCGCCAGAAAAATAGCCAGAGAGTTGAATATTACCGGGCCGTTCAATATGCAGTTTCTGGCTAAAGACAATGATATCAAGGTGATTGAATGCAACCTCAGGGCCTCGCGCAGCTTTCCGTTTGTTTCCAAGGTTTTGAAAACCAATTTTATTGACTTTGCAACACGGGCTATGCTGGGTGAAGAGGTGGAAAAACCTTCCAAATCGCTGTTTGAACTGGATTATGTGGGCGTAAAAGCTTCTCAGTTCTCCTTCTCCCGCTTGCAGAAAGCCGATCCTGTACTGGGTGTGGAAATGGCATCCACCGGCGAAGTGGGCTGTCTGGGTGAAGATTACTACGAAGCCATTCTCAAGGCCATGCTTTCCGTTGGATACCGCATTCCTGAGAAAAACATTCTGCTTTCTACCGGAGGAGCGCGCTCCAAAGCTGAAATGCTGGGCAGTGCGCGCCTGTTGCACCAGCT
>JAABSE010000181.1 GCA_011390575.1 Sphingobacteriia bacterium | reverse complement strand
TTCGTTGATTTCCAGGTAAATTTTGCCGCCGGGATTCAGCAACTTCGTGCCCACCTGCCCAATGGCCCGGTAAAACAACAAAGGATCTTCGTCAGGGACGAAAAGCGCTGTATGGGGTTCATGATCAAGCACGTTGCTGCGCATCAGGGGCTTTTCCGAAAAGCGGATATAAGGCGGATTACTGACAATCACATCAAATTTTTCATCCGGTAAAGCATCCTCAAGGATATCGTGACAAAAAAAATGAACCTGCTGCCCGTTTGAATGGCTGTTTTCTTTTGCTATTTCCAATGCCTTTTCACTTACATCGCTCGCCCAAACCTGCGCATTTTCAATCTCTGCAGCCAGGCTCAAGGCAATGGCCCCGCTGCCAGTGCCGACATCCCAGATTTTTAACAAGTCGGAATGTTTTTCCTTTGCAAAATCATCCACAATCCACTGCACCAGCTCTTCGGTTTCAGGACGGGGAATGAGCACATCACCATCCACCCGCAGCACCAAATCCCTGAAATACCCTTTGCCCGTAATATGCTGTACAGGAACTCCACTGTTGAGCTTTTTGATTACACGATAGAGATTGACAATGTCCGATTCGTTCATTCTTCGACATTTATCCAAAGCCAACATCACCGGTGTAATGGCCAGCATCTCTTCAAAAACAATCTGCCCCACCGAGCGGGCTTCCCGCTCATCATAAACACCGGCAATGCTGCTGCAAAACCATTCGAAAACTCCTTGTAGGGTGTTATTTTTTAGTCCTTTCATATTTCGACATTCAGAGTGCCAGTAAATCAGATTATAGAACTACAATTAGAGCTTCAATTATCAGGACATTTCATATTCCTTTGAAATTGAAAAATACTGGTTTCAGAAACGAGTAATATTTCAAAAATTTGATACACCTTGATTTTGTACCATCTGAAGCATCCATAATTTTTAATGAAAAGAGAACCAGTCTGGTTAATTCGCTTTGTTTGATGGGTTGAATTCATGATATTTCAAACCATATTGATATAAAATGGGTGTCGGAATAATCGCTAAACACCAAACGCAACAGTTTCAACTTTCACTCCAAATCCGGATAAATCAAATACTCCCTCCGCATTTCTCTGAAGGCTTCCAGGCCGGGTTGCCAGGTGGCGCGGATTTCTTCTTCGCTCATACCCGCTTTGATTTGTTTTTGCAACTCGTCGGTGCCGGCCAGCCGGTTGAAGAAGTTGTTGAAGAAATTGTCTTTATCGGGAAAATGGCTATAGGCATTGATGAGTTGCGACAGATCGAACCGGCTTACTTCCATCAATTCTTCGGGGGTATCGGTGCGGAGGTCAATACCATGGCACAACTGATCGAGTTGTGGGGGATTGGGCGCTGCAGTGCGGCTTTCGGGGGTAAAGGTAAAAGGAAATTTTTCTGCCGGAAGCTCAGGATGGCCATATACCTGAAACGGGAAATCGGTGCCACGTCCCAGGCTCACGGTTGTACCTTCAAACATGCACAATCCGGGATACAGCATGATGCTGGTCATGTTGGGAAGGTTGGGCGATGGGGCTACAGGGAGTTCATACCAGATATCGCGGGTGTAATTCTTCACTTCTACAATGTGCAGTTCACATTCCAGATCGTCACCCAGCCATCCCTGTCCGTTGACCATTTGGGCGTATTCAGCCACGGTCATGCCATGCACTAAAGGAATGGGATGTAGTCCTACAAAAGAAGTATGCTTTTCTTCCCTGATGGGGCCATCTGTAAAATGGCCGTTGGGATTGGGCCGGTCGAGAATGAGCATGGGAATATTTTGCCGGGCAGCCTCTTCCATCATATAACTCATGGTAGAAATATAGGTATAGAAGCGGGCTCCCACATCCTGGATATCAAAAATTATCAAATCAATACCGGCCAGATCCCCGGGTGAAGGTCTGCGGTTAGCACCATAGAGGCTGATAACCGGCAATCCTGTTTGCGTATCAACGCCGCTCTGTACTTTCTCGCCGGCAGCGGCATGTCCGCGAAAGCCATGTTCGGGGCTGAATACTTTTACCAGATTAAATCCGGCATTGAGCATCGAATCGGCCAGGTGCACCTCTCCTATCAGCGAGCTGTGGTTGCCCACCAGGGCCAGTCGCTTGCCTGCAAGCATCGGGAAAAACACTTCGGTTTGCCAAGCGCCGGGCACAATGGGTTCGCTTTCGTTTTGGGTTGCACTGTCAGCACTGCTGCATGAAATAAAAAGCATACATACGGCAAAAAGCAATGAAATTGAAGTTCTCATTTTGATAAATTGTTTTCTCGTTCAATGCAGGGTATACAAACAATTTAACCCGGCAATGGTCAGATTACCGGGTTAAAACTAAAATACTTTTTGTCTGGATTAGCTCAGATTTTCCTGTGTTTGTTCAGTAGCAGCATCGCCATAAGCAGGGCACAACTCCTGAGATTTGCAACCACTCAGACTTACACCCAGCACCATCAGTGCAAATACGGCAAAAACGATTCTTTTACGCATAATAAAATATGATTAGAGTTTAATAATATCCTTTTGCTATGTTGCCCTTACATTTAAAGTTTCTTCAAGGCTTTAATACATTACAAAAATAATAGATTTTTCCAAAGCATCCTTAAGTAAAAAACGTAAATGTAATACAAAAGCATAAATTTCATGATTTGCCGTCTTAATCCGACATCCCTCAGTCGCGGGACCATACTCCCCTCAATCAACCTTAACCTTAACCTTAGCCTCTGCATGAACCTCAAGCTCAACCTCAGCCTTAATCTTAACATCAAAAAAACCGCGGCCATTTTTTCACAAAATTACCGCGGTCAGGATAGTCTTTAAAAAAAATGCTCAGTTGATGATCATGGCATAAGACTGTTTCTTTTCTGTTGTGAGCACATTGAGTGCCCTGGAGTAATTCATAATGTTATTGACTACGCTCTCGGTGGGCTTTTCGTGTGGAATATTTTCCTGACACTGGTTAAAGATTTTTTCCATTATTTGCTCCATCTGTTGTTGAGAGAGATTTTTGTTTTCAACCATTTCTGTTAACAGGTCGATAATCATAGCCAAATCATTTTCAAGAGTAAAGGGTTGTTTCATCGACTTTATTTTAATTGAACCATAGATTTCACGAATATAACGCAACAGGCATTTATTTTATTTTACCCTGGTGTGATAAAAAGAAAAATATTCCTCAAATGCCCTTCCGATGAGCGTTAAATTTGTATTTTTGCCCCTTAACAATGCTGTCAATAACAAAATAAATACGATACAATGAATGTACATGAATATCAGGGTAAATCCCTTTTGAAAAAATACGGCGTTCCTGTTCCTGAAGGAATCATGGTAAAAAGTGTTGCTGACGCACTGGAGGCAGCCAAAAAGATCAAGGAAATAACCGGTAACGATGTTTGTGCGGTCAAAGCCCAGATACATGCCGGTGGGCGCGGTAAAGGTGGCGGAGTAAAAATTGCCAAATCGCTGGATGATGTTAAAACCCACGCTGGAAATATCCTGGGCATGCAACTGGTTACCCCCCAGACAGGACCTGAAGGAAAAAAGGTCAGCAAGCTGCTCATCGAACAAAACATTTACTATCCTGGCCCTTCCGAACCTTCTGAAATATATATGAGTGTGTTGCTCAACAGGGCCACCTCACGCAATATGATCATGTATTCGCCCCGTGGAGGGATGGACATTGAAGCGGTAGCAGAAGAAACCCCTGAAGCCATTTTCACCGAAGAAATTGATCCCAAAACCGGAATAATGCCCTTCCAGTGCCGTCGCATTGCTTTCAACCTGGGCCTGAGCGGAGAAGCCTTTAAAAGCATGGTGAAGTTCATCCCCAAATTGTACAACGCCTACATGAAGAACGATTGTACTTTACTGGA
>JAABSE010000180.1 GCA_011390575.1 Sphingobacteriia bacterium | reverse complement strand
TAGCCGGATGACCGAAGTTCGTGGCTCCAAATTGTTCGTCAAATCCCTGGTGGATGGGATGGTATGGTTCGTGCCCCAAATGCCACTTCCCAATAAATATATTATAATATCCAAATTCTTTTAACCGTTCAGCATAAGTTATTTCTTCGAGGGGCAACCAGTTAATTGAATTCCTTTGTACCGGATCTCCTGGCCAGTAATTATATTTTTTGGTATTTCTGCCGTATCTGTCTTCGTGTGAAATATGGCGAGGCATTTCCATGCGTATCGGTTCTTTGCCGGTTAAAATTGATGCACGACTTGGACTACATGTAGGAGTGGCAATATAAGCTCTCTTAAAGTCCATTCCTTCATCTTTTAACCGATCAATGTTAGGCGTGTAAAAATCGGAATTCCGGTAACCAAGGTCTGCCCATCCCATATCATCCACAAAAAAGAGTATAATATTTGGTTTGACTGATTCTTTCTCATTAATTTGGGATTTCAATGGTAGGTTAAATAGCATAGTAATTAATACTATTCCTACCTTTATTAATGTTTTTGCTGTTGTATTCATATTTTGACTTTTATAACTATTCAATAATAATTTTTTCACCAATGATTTTCCCATCACTTTGAATTATAATAAAATAGATGCCACTATCATATCCTGTCACATCAATTTTTATTTCTGATTCTTTCAATTTATATTCTGTAAACATTAATTTTCCCGTTGAATTAAATATTTTGATTGTCTGTTCACCCTCGGAAGTATTAAGTTTTATATGTAGGTTGTTGTTCCCCTTAATGGGGTTTGGATAAACCAAAGGTTTTTGAAGGTTTTTCTGATTAAGATCCGATATTGATAATTCATACGAAGAAGTAACAACATTATTCTTTATTGCCTGACGAGCTGTTTGAACAGAATCAGTTAAAATATCTTTCGGGACCAGCCCCTGAGTCAATTCTACAAGGGAAACTCCTTTTTCGGCTGCAATTGCCAATAATTGGGCAGTATATTCAGGCTGCCACACTTCTGTTTGAAAATATAAATCCGTGTTATAGTTTATGTGATCCTGTATCAAATAATAATGAACGTGAGTGGGATCGATACTTTTATCCTCGAGGATGTTAAAATTATAACCCAATGAATGGTTACCGATGGAATAACGTTTATTATTTAGTCGCAGGCTTTCGGTTCTCATATAATCTAATAGCTCTGGAACAATTATTTCCGTACTCCTCTTTAAATTATTAGCAAAGCCATTTTCAACTGAATATGAATTTACACCGTTAAATGTCATTTCGATAGGTGTTTTTTTCCAGGTTTCCATCATGAAAACAATATCCTTTTTCCATAGCTTCTTGTCGCGTTCATAGGTCATGCCACCATCAATCATATCCTGAAAAGCAAATGGGAATGAATACTGTCTCCAGGTAACTTCGGTGTGTATATTGCCCTGCCCTGCTACAGAAATGCTTCCAATTAACAGTTCGCCATCGTAT
Organism: Sphingobacteriia bacterium; assembly: GCA_011390575.1. Lineage (GTDB taxonomy): Bacteria > Bacteroidota > Bacteroidia > Bacteroidales > UBA7960 > SKVR01. The sequence goes on along the minus strand of JAABSE010000180.1, from coordinate 2,426 downwards.
TTTTCAGCCAATTTAATCTGAAAGTCCTCCCATGCCAACCTAAATTCATCAGACCAAATATTAGGCATCGCCCTAATATCATTCTTTTTGGGGTCTTTAGACCAGTCAACAACTACCCTGCCTGCATAGGTCATAACCCATTGCGGCGAATATACACCGGCAAGTACTCTTAGGCGCATATTCACCTGGTCATTGGGCTGCATGGCATTCCAGCTTTTTATTTCTTCCAAGGCTTGGTCTATGGCATTGTCTTCCATTAGTGGGCCAAAAGGTGTGGGTTGAATACGACTCCATTCAGCAAACATTAAGGTAGCATCCACACCCTTTTTTATAGGAATCATTCTTGTTCTATTTACAGGATTAGGATCTCCAATCATCTCTGCTCTAAGGCACAAACCTGCCTGATAATGTTTCTGTTGTGACAAAGGAAGACCATCGGAATGAGGTGTATGAACTCTAATATTTCCAGTATTGATAATCGAATCAATATAGGATTTTGTGAAAGCTCCGTAAAGACTAAAATCATATATCCGGAAACCATAGTTAACTTCTACTGTCTCAACATCCTTTATTTTCATCAATATGGCAAATGTTGTATTTTTTTTAGCTTGAGGGAATGAAAATTCAACATGAAGATTGGTAGATTCGTACGATGGACTATACGATGTAATATTCTCATCGATATGGTTTAAAGTGTCCCAATTTGCATTGTTTACATCATCCATATAATCTGTTGATCCAACTAAAAAAATGTCAGCACAATCCTTAGTTGATTTGTCTGCAAACCTTAAGTCAAGAATAAGTTTGTCGCATTCAGCATCAACGGGATTAAAGATAAGCCACCTGTTTTCCGTTTTTGAATAATTTAATTGAAGGTAGTTTGCATTTAGTTGGTCGTACCCTGTATTGGCTTTAATAAAAGTGTCAATAGCGTTGTTTATATCCGTATCCCAACCACCCAACATCTCAATCAATGGTATTTGCGCATTTAAAATTTTTGTAATCACGAGAAATGCAAATAGAATAAAAGCACGTGTTTTCATTTTTTTATACATTCAACTAAACGTAATTTTATAAAACACATCCCATTGAAAAATATATTTAGATTCCGTTTTCCATTACATTGCATAATCATTGCAATCAAGAATGGAATATATGCTCTTTCATCTGAACTGTGCATTGTACTTTGTATATTTTGTATCAATCCGGTTTTCATTGTCATTTTATTATTGGATCTTTATTTTCATTTCGGTGCTTAAAGAGTGAATGGTGCAACTTTTTAGAAAAGGAGTACCATTATCATTAACTTCGTAACCTCGAAAACTACTTTGCTGATTGACTTTCTTAAATATAAATTTTATCAAAACTCCAGTAAACTGCATAAAAAACAATCAGAAAAATCGCAGAGATAAATATTTTCTTTCTCACTTGTTTCATTTAGAATAATTTAATTCCAAGAATCAAAATTATAAAGGCAATACCTATGAGTAGAAAAGCGGTAATAAGTAATCCAATTCTGTTTCGTTTTATCTTTTTTTTCAACGTACGTTCCCTGTCATCCATTTTAACGATTTATTACATTTGCCTTTAATAGTTTACTCTAATTTTAATCTCAGATCCTTTTAAAATCGAGGATACTGATAGAATACAATTTTTTTTACTGCATTATTTAATATCTGGAACACATCGAATATTGAAGACGCAGAATACAGAAGAGGCATAGCGTTTTATATTACTACACCTCTTTCTTGTCTAACCTAACTAAACTATATTATACTTTTTTTTCATTTCATAGTTCTCAATGATTTGAGATCGATTATTCGCTTTCTATCAATTAGACGGAGCAAAACAATGCATTCTCATTATCATTTTTAATTTATTGTTATCGTCTTTGAGAATACTGAGTTGGATGAATTCCCTGTTATCCCAAAAGCTGTTAATGTAACGGTATAGGTTCCTGAATTGTAAGTATGAGTTGGCGACACTTCTTCTGATTCAGATCCGTCACCTAAATCCCACTTATAACCAACAGCATAAGAAGATTCGTTCACAAAAGCTAATTCAGCAGTCTGACCTCCGGGGCTCTTGGTGTTCAATAATCGCCAAACATTTGTATTATTTGCATTGGTAGTTAAGTTTTTCCCCACTTCAGGACTATTATTACCAAGAAGATTATGTGGAGGCCTGTTCATATTTTGGATTGTGAAATCAGAACCCTCCACATAGTTCAATTTCCATTGTTCGTTTACATTATCAATAATATTAGCAGGATCTATAAACATACATTTCCAGGTGCTTCCATCTTCCTTATATAAAATCCGGTTATCAACGGTTGAAACAATTCTATAAACTTCGTTTGCTTTATCAATCGTTTCCAATTTAAATTTTTGCGCATCATTGTCCTCAAAATTCTGAAGTTTAGCATT
>JAABSE010000179.1 GCA_011390575.1 Sphingobacteriia bacterium | reverse complement strand
ATAATGCAGGGCGAAATACTGAGCAATCAGTGACCCCATGGAAACACCAACGAAATGAGCCTTTTGGTAACCCTCGCTGTCCAAAATAGAATGAATATGATGGATGGTGTGATCTATTTTGGCCTTTCCTGATTGGGCCAAACCATGACCGGGCATATCCAGGGTAATGACCCGGTAGTTGCTGGCGAAAAAATCAATTTGCTGATCAAAAGCTCTGTGGTCGGCAAATGCAGGGTGAAGGAAAATAATCAGGTCATTTCCCCTGTTACCTGTAGCATAATAATATGCAGTATAGTTGTCATGTAAAACAGATTTGCGCTCCACTAAGCTTTTTATTTTAGGGTTGTTTAAATCAAGATTCATTTTAATCATTTCCCTTTCAAACCCGTTACTCCCAAATTTCCTGCCTCCAATATCTTGCGGGTCTCTCTGCTCTAACCTCCACAGTAATAAGATCGGTGTACTTAAGTCCGTTTCGGTCGGTACTTACCACTTCAATCGTGTGGACACCCATCGGAAGTTCAGGCAGCTTAACCCGCCACAGGTGCATATTACGGTTGGCGATGGATCTTTGCGGTTGTGGGGGTGCCGGCCCAAACTGGCGACCGGTAAAAAGCTCATGACCTTGTGCTTTTTCATCTCCACGGGTGCTTTGAAATGCATAGCGCGCAACCGAAAGCTGACGGATTGCTGCAAAAGGATCGATAAACTCCGTGTCAAGAATATGACCTTCACCTTTTCCTTGCTGTGTGCGATCCAACCTAAGTACTTCGCCATTGGAGAGTGTTGCTTCAACAACCGTTTCGGCTGATCCAGCCCATACATTGGCGGTAAGCCAAACACCACCGGCAAAATCCTCAGGAGTGAGGAGTTTTGTATCAGGCAAATCGTTCACCGAATAAGGTGGAATGGGGTCTCGTTCAGAAGGTTGCTCAGAAAACCATTGAACGATTGCATCGTACCAATTACGAAAAGCAGGGGTATTTAATCCTACCCACTGACCGGATTCAATACCCAAATCTGCACCGATATATCTTTCCCTGTAAACCGGGCCATCAAAATCAACATGAAAATACCCCATGGGAGCTCCCATACGCTGCAATGCCATGGGAACACCATAAACATTAAAATCACCCTGGTACCAGGCTCCGGATGCTGCCCCTGCTATAATATGCCGGAATTGGGTCTCTTTAATGCCCACACTTTCGGTCCAGCCCTCGAAAAGCTGGCCCGGTGCATGATTTTCGGTGGTATGCGTATGGCCGGAAAATGATAAAGCTTCTCTCCCTTCAACCATTTTGTATATCCTGGTTAACTCATCTGTTTGATGTTGTCCGCTGGGAGCATCGACAAAAGAAACCAATGGAATATGCATATTTAAAACAACCAGTTTTTCTTCGGGTGTATTGGCGATAAGTCCATCCAGCCAGCTTAGTTGTGTTTCCGTTAAGCGTCCGTTATAGGTCGGAGATCTATCCTCAGCACAGTTTAACCGTCCACGAGCAACATCTTCCTCGCCGCAGGGGTAGAAAATATTATCCAGTACCACAAAAAGTACATTTCCCATTTCAAAGGCGTAGTAATTCGGCCCATAGATCCGCCGCCATGAGTCAGCTTTGTCGTTGTTGGATTTGGCATCGAAATCTATATCATGATTGCCAAGCACCAACCACTGCGGCAAACCTGTTGCAGAAGCAAGTTCCAGCAGTCGATCCAACAAGCCTAAATCATCACCAACCACATCTCCCAGTTGAATCATACAATCACCTTCCTGGTAATCAGCTTCTATAATATCTGCAAACACTCCATCTCTGAGCCACCCTATTTGTTGGTTGTTATAGGTTTGCGGATCCGCCAAAATGGCACATGAAAACTGTTGCCCTGCGGCACCCTCGCGGGATAGGGGGAAATTCACCTGTTCAGGCGCAGGACCGGTATCGGGTAATCCGCCGAAACGCATTGGGTAGCCGGTTCCACCTTCTTTATATACGTAGAAAAATTGTGGCACCATTCGCTCATTGGTGGGAACCCTCCAACCCGACGGTTGTACGATGGTCAGGTTCATATCCTTCCTGACTTTTATCTCGTAATACCCTTTATCATTGGTGCGCACCCAATCAAGACCGTTGGAAACCAGCACATCATTTACACCCATTTCGCTATCATCCATTATTCCGTTCTTATTGGAATCATGAAATACATGTCCCGAAATGTGCTCCCCTTCTGCCTCTCCGGCAATGACCTGGGGTGAAGCTATCCATGGCTGGCTGTATGCTGTCTGAAGAATTAAAAAACAACCCAAAAACAACAGTGAAATCCTGGTTAAATCAGACCTCTTCATATCAGTAAAAAATTTAGGGATTAGATTGCAATATACTTTGTAACGAAAGTAATTGTTTTAAAATAAATCCAAATACTAAAAAAGGGATTTAATGATTTATTAAACCCCGTTGGCGGATATTGTTGAAGAAGATGTATACACCCATCAAATCAGAGCCCATTATCTCCTGGGATCTTTAATTTTCATGGTTCTCTTGATTGACCAGATAGTAGCATTGTTTTATTCGAATTCTGTCAACCAAAATACAAACTCATTCCAGGCTTTCTTTCTCATGCCATTTTGATAATGAATAAGTCCGATAGTCTCTAATGATTCGGAAAACTGATCAATAAAATCCTGCGGTAATCCTTCCTCTTCAAGCAAATCGGCAAATATTTCCGTTACCTCTGGCGACCAGTCCACCAGCTGGAAGTTGTATGCCGCCTTAATCCGGTCATATTTCTTCATTTCCCCGAAGAAAACTTCAAAAAATATTCGCTGAATTTCCTCACTGCTGTTCAGGGTGGTGTTGCCCGAATACATGCCTAATTCCTGAATAACGATGTTTTTTTTACCCGAAACATCAAGCATTCTCTGGATATCTGATTTGATTTCACTTTCCGTTTGAGCAGCATAATAATAAGGCAAGGTATATAAGGATTTTGCACCATAAAAATTCCAGCAGGCTACATCGCATGCAGCAAGAATTTCTAAAAGGCCCGGTTTATCTTCATCCAGACTGCCTTCTGAAATGGTAACTGTAACCGCCATATTTTCATTTATTTGGTGGACATGTTCCTTTATTTCGAGCAAAAAGGTAAGAATATGTTTATGCAGATCAGGAACCTCACCAAATGAATTTTCGGCTTCATTGCTAATCGAGATAAGATAACCATCATACTCCACCAACAATGGGATCACCCAATCCATTAGGTTTTTAAATCGTTGGATAAATTCAGGATCATCAAAATCTTTCTCTTTTAAATCATCAGGGACTACCGCTTCACCACTGTCATAGGCGGAAATCAACAGGAATATCTGAAGACCCTGGTCTTTCATTTCCGCTAATCTTTGCTCAAAACTTACTTTTTCATAAGTATTTGGAGAGGGTTCCAACTCTGGCCAGTCAATTTGCAAGCGACTCACGGTCATTCCGGCATTTATTGCCTCCTGCCATCTTGCAGCCATGGAATCTGCTGTCGCAGGTGGGTTTGATGGGTTAAAACCTTTGATCGTACCTATTTTATTATCCCCGTTTAAAAGGGGTAATTCACCAGCGATGCTGTCAATCTGAGGTTGAATATTGTTTTCTTTCCCGCAGGAAAGGACTAATGCAGCAACCAAAAAAGTAATATAAAAATTCAGTTTGCTCATATAAGAATTTATATAAATACATGCCCAAACTTACAAAATATTCTTAATGAGTTGGTTAAATTTTGTGTTAATTGTTGTCGTCGTATGCTTTTCTATAGCGGTAGAGCCGAGGTAATATTTATAGAAATCATGGCACCTCATCAAACTAAGCCCCAGCAATAATAATATTAAACAATTAAATCAACTTAGTATTTTATTCTGGTGGTCTAAAGAGTAGGTAGTATTATAGTTGCCAAAG
>JAABSE010000178.1 GCA_011390575.1 Sphingobacteriia bacterium | reverse complement strand
TTTTGCCCAGAAAATCGGTTTTTTGCCTTTTGGGGCGCCCAAAAGCGGTATGTTGCCCGAAAAATTTACCAGGTAGTCGAGCCAAAACCCCAATCGGGTGCTTCCATCTACCCCATCATCCCTTCCCAAAATCACTCAAAAACCTCGCAAAGTACATAGAATCTACCCAGGGTTTTAGTTCAACCGGGAATAATCGCTGGGTCTTGCAGACCGCTCATATTCCTGTATATTGCCAGTAGTTTTTTATTCCGATGTTGCTTTTTTAGCACGTTCTATAATCGGTTCGTAATCAAAAGTTGAGCAATTTCCTTCACTTAAAACTCTCTTTCCAATTCGCTCAATTTTACTTTCGTCATTTTCCCAGTCGAAAATATAAATTGTAGCCTTAAACACTTCATTGAGCTTGTTATAATTTAATTCACCATTATTATGTCCGAAATTTTCTTCCGTTTCTATTATTTTAATGGGTAATTCACTTTCCAAATAAATCGTTGTTCTTATTCGTCCGTAAGAAAGTCCGATTTCTTCAACGATTTTACATATTTGGCTTTTTTTTCGCCACACTTTTAAAATTCCGCCACCATCAGTTACAATTCCTGTCAATTCAACCCAATCAAATTCAGATTCAACCAGAGTTGAGTCAGATTCTATTAAATTCACTTCGTTAACAATTCGGTCAAGTTTATTTTCTTGTCCAAATGTTACCAATCCGATTAAGGTCAATATGATTGTGAATGTTTTTTTCAAATTACTAAATATTTGTATTAGCGTATGGTGCTTATTTCTATTTTTCCGCCAATGGCTCTTAATACTTTCATGATAGTCTCAAACTGAGGTTTAGATCCATCCGATAATGCTTTGTATAAACTAGGTCTGCTTAATCCCGTTTCCTGAGCAATTTTTGTCATGCCGATTGCTTTTGCAATATGTCCGATTGCGGTAATTACATCGGCATCATTTCCTTCTGCTAAAACAGCATTAAGATATTCTGCAATCATCTCGTTACTATCTAAATAGTCTGCTATATCAAATTTTGAAGTTTCCATTTCTCTGTTTTTTAATGCGTTTTAAAATCTCTTTTGCCCTTTCAATGTCTCTCTGCTGAGTTGATTTATCACCCCCAATAAGCAGGATAAGGATTTTTCCGTCTGTTTCTTTAAAATATACCCTGTATCCTTTAGCGTAGTCAATTTTTAATTCCCATATTCCATTGCCAACAGGTTCGCAGTCTCCAAAGTGTTCATCATTCTCAATCTTTTGAATGCGAAACAATATTCTGGCTTTAGCTCTCAAATCCTTAAGTTTTCTCAGCCATTTGTCAAATTGGTCAGTTTTCTCAATTATATACATTCACCATTCTGTATTCATTTGGATACAAATTTACGCAATCTTTTCTAAGAATTCAAAAGGGAAAATTGAAACTTCTTAAAGCCAATCCTGTGTTAGCGTAGGGTGCTTATTTCTATTATGGTCTTTCGCAACGCTCAGCCCTCATGGGTAATGGTCAACTGTTTTCAGGCGGTGGTTTTTACTTTATATCTGCCAGGTCAACATTCGGGGGAATACCTTGCGGAAACCGTGCAAACATTCTTAAATCGTCATAAGTCATGTTCTTGTCGCTGTAGGTAAAATCATTCTCACCCGTAACTGTAACCGCAATTGTAACAATCAGGTGAATGGGCATTGAAATGACTGAGAAAACACCATGAATGAAGGGATAAACAAGAAAAACAGGAATGGTCCAACCGTACTTTCTGGGTGCAGCATATTTTAGTTTAAATCTTTCTACTTCACTGACAGGGACTGAAATGCACTCTTTGGTCTCTTCGGTCAGTACAATAATTTCATTGTGGTCAATGGCAATTAGCTCACCATCAATATTTGATGCTGTCTTGTGAACTATTTTGATATAAGACCCATACTCATTAACATCAATCTTGTCTGATGTGGGTAAATATGCTGGCGATTTGCAACTGCTGAAAAAAATTATCAACAGTCCAATAAGTGCGATATTAGTTTTCATCTGTCTATAATTTGATTAAAGTGGTTAGATGGAGCTCGCCAACAATACTTTGACTGCATGTTTTACCATGCTGCGAATTATAATCATCCGCGTGTGTGTCAATAGTTATTGTCATGGCTCGGTATATAATTTGAGAGTGTTTGAGCTTCAATTTTTGAGTTCCAGAATTGTTGTTCCATGGTAGATTCGTAAAGTTTAAATTCTTTGGCTTCTCCCCTGAGGTAACTTTCAGGGTTAAACACCATTTGTTTGAGTTTTAACAAATCCTTCTCCTTCAGCCAATTATCCCGCATCCACTCAAGATAATATCCTTTTGAATAAAGAAATAATTCGTATTCCCTGTTGGCTTCCGGCATTATGAAATTAAACTTGTACGCACTGCCAGGCATTGAAATCAGATATTTATCGGGTGATGTAATTTCATTTAACGCCCTGCTGTCTGGTTTGCCGTTATTAAGAACAGAAGATGGGGAAAGTTCAATGGGATCAACTTTGCTTTCCATGTTTGTCAGCGCAACGTAATCTATTCGCCACAAACCTCTGTTCAAAACAAGCTTGATCTTAACTTCGGAATCGGTTTGCAGGTTTTGCAGGGGAATGAATTGTTTGTTTATTGCAATGGGACCTGTTTCGTAAAAACTATCCTGATACTCCCAGCTGCTGTTATGTTCATTCCAGGTATAGACATCAATTCCTCCCAATAGCTTTGTGGTTGCATCAAATTTATCTCTCATATCCTCATCCGTTTCCAACATTACAAAAACATCACTGACTTCATCACCCATATACCCCATTGCGCTGTAAAATAAATATGTAGTCATCAGTGTTTGACGGAAATTCAGGATAAATCCAATATTATCTATGTTTTTGACATTGTCGAATGTTAAATAAATATCCTCCCTGCTATTCAGATTATTTCCATCTGCTAATGAAAATCTTTCCTGTTGGTCCTGATTCTTTAAAAGTGCTGTAATATCTCCTTCATCTGCATCAGAACTGGTAAGTGAATAATTATTTTTGCAGAGGTAAAAGTCGTTGCCTGGTGATTGATATACCCTTTCTCCCGTTTCAAGCGGATAAGCAAGAATTTTGACATCCCTGACACAATGGGTTTCCAGGGCTTCATTTTTCATTGTGATGGAAAAATCGTTACCGGCAATTATTTTGGGGTTTATGGCATCAATGTCATAATACTCCATGGATGGTAAAATAGCATTGGAAAAACCTTCTGCATCGGCATAATGAAAATTGTCGTTTTCATTGATGTAAAATGTAGGACAAGAGCCGAAACAAGCTTTAGGATTTGTTAAGCAAAAGATTCCCATGGCAACATCCAGGCCGGTCATTATGCTCAATGCAGTAATTCTGCCCGATTCCGGATTCAGGATTTTTGCATTGGTTTCAAATAATGCAACGCTGTCAATGTAAATACTGATGGAATCCTGTAGCATCTGTTTCCGGTTAAAGTCATATTGGGTACCCTTACCGCTGACTATATTCAGGGTAGTGTCAACTTCCCAGCTGTCCTCCAATATTATAACATCGCCGTTTTTCAGATGGGCTTTTAAAAATGGCTTTGTATGTAAGTTTTTTGTTTCGTGAATGAAACTGTTCGCATCTCTGTAGTTGGAACGAAAATAATAGGTCTTGCACGATTGTATGGCTACCAATACAACCGTTATGGCCAAAATATAAAAGATGATTTTTTTCATTCTAAGTCTGTTTTGTTAAAAATTGTTTGAGATACCTCCAACATTCCCATTCCCAGCGTGTGCTAATCCTTTTGTTTTGCGCCTTATACTTAGTGCTTGCAAGAAAACGCCAATTGCTGCGTTGGGCTTGTCTTCAAAACAGTCATTTACGAAAAGTAAACTCCTGTTTTTCATCCATCGCCCGCCTTGCACTTGACGCTTTCTTA
>JAABSE010000017.1 GCA_011390575.1 Sphingobacteriia bacterium | reverse complement strand
TTTCATTTCTTCTGAATTCAGCCCGGTACCTCCGGCACTTACATCAATTCCTGAAACTTCCGTATCCCAGAATGAATGGGTTACTTCGGATAAAACATCCATTCTAGCAGTAATACCCCCCTTATACTGTCCACCTGCTTGTATGGTGCCTGCAAAGTAACTATCCCGGATCATGGATGTCCATATTATATTGCCCACTAATCCGCCTGTGGTATTTGCAGTGCTTTCAATATTAGCTATAGAATAACAGTTAATGATTTCAGATGTCTGAAGAGTGCCTGCAAGGCCGCCATTATTTCTGTCATATTCATGTAGTATTCCGGCAGTATAGCTTTGTTCTATTGTTGTTTCTATAGCTTCTCCCACCAATAGCCCCGAGTACGCATCCGAATTTAAAAGATTTCCCGTAGCAAAACAGTTTCGAATCAGCGTATAGTTTGCCTGACCTGCCAGTCCACCTGTTCGTCGATATCCAGAGATGGAATAGCTTTCGATCCCCAAGTTATATATTGAGGCATGTAATGTTTTCCCAAAAAAGCCTTTAAAGGAATTGTAATTATTTTGAGTATGTGTCAGGTGTTTGACTTTTTTATAGTTGCCGTCTAAATTACCTTTGAAAAATGGGATGTAGAATCCTGCATGTTCTGTAAGATCGATATCATCCACAAGTTGGTAATTCACTCCTGTAAGTTGTCCGAATAGAAGCAAATGTTTTAGTTCATTGAAGCTGTGAATGAAATAAGTTCCTCCTTCCTCATTCAAATAATCGTTGATGTCGAGGGTTAGATCATTGTTTAGCCAATCCTCAAAATGTTCCTGCGTAATGGCTCCTTCAGTAATGATGCTCATTCCATTGATGAGGGAATTTTCGTAATCATAAAAGCTGTTTTCAATACAATGGTTGTTAATACCAGCAATACCACCGGTTTCTCTTAGTCCTTCAATTGCACCAGTAAAATAACTATCTTTAATTAATGATTTATTGTACCCGGTTATTCCTCCCGTGTAAAAACTTCCTGTTATAGACTTTCCGCTGTATGAAAAAGCAATTATCCCATCACTATGCCAACCGCAAATACCACCGCTATGCATGTAGCCCTGCAGGTTTCCAAATGACTGGCATGCTGTTATATTAGATTCCCGGCAGTAGCCCGAGATTCCACCTGTATAGAGTTCGCCTGTCAATAAACCTGTTACCGCGCAAGAGCTAATCTCTGAATTATTTTGACTTCTTCCAGCCAAAAGGGCTACGTTATTTTTCCCGTTTACCAGTGCATTATGGATATTGAGATTAAAAACAATAGCTCCGTCCAAAAATCCAAAGAAACCCACATTGTTAAATTGAGACATAGTAAGTTGCAGACTATCAATAGCAAACCCTCCCCCGTCAAACTCTGCCGTGAAATAAGGCAGATAAAAACCTGGATGAGAGGCAAGATTAATAGATGTTTTCAGGATGAATTTGTATTGATGAAACTGACCGAAAGCAAGAAGGTATGTCAGTTCCTGGAAATTATGAATCTGGAAGAGATTATTTAACTGTGTAAGATACTCTTCAATAAATAATTGTTTGCCATTGCTGAACCAGTCTTCAAACATGGATGCAGGGAGAGCACCTATGGTTATAGTGCTTTCCTCATTTATAAAAGAGTCATCCATATTATAGAAACTGTTGACGACTTTTCCCTCATTTCTTCCGGAAAGGATACCTAATTCAGAATAACCCGTGATAAGTGCTTTGGCGGTAGAGTTTGCAATACATGCATGGTAGTATGTAACACCACATATCCCCCCAATGGCTGTTAACCCGGTAAGAAAACCCTGAAAAGCAGAATTGTTAATTTCATGATTGACCAGATGACCGATAATCCCACCTATCATATTGGTTCCTGTAATGGTTCCTTCTACAATAATATGATTTATGAAGCTTTCCGTACTTTCCCCCACTAAGCCACCCGTTCGTGAACCTCCACTTATATTTACATTGTTAAGTGTAATGCTGTCCAGAGTGGCCTGATAAACCCTGCCAAAGAATCCAATGTAACTATTTGAAGTTCTTTGAATGTAAAGATTGTTTAGAATTTTACCTTTGCCATTATAGCTTCCTGTAAAATGTTCATTTGTATTTCCTATTGGTTGCCACCCTCCATTCCACTGTGAACTTTCCGAAAGGTCGATGTCATGTGTTTGTATAAAATGCTTGTCCCATACATCAGAAGTAAAAGATAGCCATACCAGGTTTTCGGCGGTTGCTATCTGATAGGGATTGCCTGAAGTACCATCGCCTGTTGCAGGAGGAATGGCCGTTTGGCTGAATAGGGGTAAACCAACCATTATAAAAAGCAGTACAGGTATTATTTTTCGGCTCATTTTTCAAGGAATTTAACATTTTAAAATCGTAGTGCTATTATGGTATTTGAAATCCGGGATTTTTCTAATCACATGATTTTATCATTTTTACAATCAGCTTTTTGCCGGTATCATATTCTGCTTCAACTAAATATATGCCAGGCGTCAGATGCGAGGTGTTGATTGAGGCTGTATTTTCGGTTTCGGTTAAAACTGTGTTGCCCAAAACATTACTGATACTGATTTTCCTGATGGTTTCCGTTGAAATAACATTGATACCATCACAAAATGGATTGGGGTAAAAAACGGGAGCGGTATGTTCCTGTTCATTTTCCGGAACATGGGTTAAAAATGTATCAAACTGCAATTCATCACCCCAGAGGCAGCCTTCGCCAGTGATTACCCAGGCCCTTACAAAATAATCCTTATCAGGTTGTAAGGGTTGAATGGTATGCGTAAACAATGATGGATTAAGTAATGGGCCATCATAGGTGCAACTATCTGTAAATCCGGGCTTTCCTGTTGTATTCCAGCAAAAACCGTGTTGCAGGGGCTCTGATGAACCTACGCTTTCAAGCTTTCCTGTTATTTTCGCTGAAGTTCCGGTTATCTCATCAACAGATAGCGTATTTACTACAGGCGGCACAATCTGGTATGTGCCATGCCAGGTAAGATAAGGATATCCGTCATTGATTACTCCTGCTTCGTCAATAGCCCAGATATAATCTGTTCCGTTGGTATCTTCAAGTTCAAAATCCCAGCCTGCATTGGTAAAGGTGGTGGCTGTTTTCATTTGTTGCGTGTTGATACCGTTGCCTGAAGTGCAACTGTCTATACCGGATATTTCTATATCCCAAAAGGAATTGATAACCAGTTGCGGATTAGATATAGCTACCAGTCCACAAATATTTTGTGCTTCCGAAGTTACTTCACCAGCAGCATAGCAGTGGGTTATTTTAGGGCCAAGAAGAAAAAAGAAGAGACTTTCTCCGGCCAGCCCTCCAGTGTATTTTGTTCCCCCGGTCACCTTACTTCTCGAAAACGAATTACTGACGGGTGTTGAATTGTAATCGCCAATTAAGCCACCTACACTATAGCTGTTGATACCATTGACCTGACCTTTTGTCCAGCATTCTGAGATTTCAGAAGAATTTGATGTCCCCACCAAGCCTCCAGCTGAGTCATACTTAGAACTAATGATGCCATTCACATGACAGCGAATAATTTCTGAATCCTTTACATAACCGGACAGACCACCTGCATTAAATTTTGCACTGATCTGCACCTCATTCAGATTAAGATTTCTGACAGTAGCCTCTCTTAATATTCCCAGGAAACCTATATTCTCTGAGCCCTCTGAATAAGGAATACTGACGTTGCTTATTGTATGTAAATTCCCATTGAGCTGTCCGGTAAAAAAGGGAATATAAAAACCCTCGTCATCCTGAAGATCAATGTCGGTTGTTAACAGGTAAGAAATGCCTGGTTCATAGCAGAAGAAAAGCATGTTTTTCAAATCTTCAATCCCCGAGATTAGATAGTAATCTCCATAAAATTTAAAATAGTCATCAATATCCACTTGCTTATCATTTTGTATCCATTCGCTGAATTGATGGCTATAAAGTGCTCCCAGGGTAATTACATGATGGTTATTTATCAATACAGTTTCAAAATCATAATAACTATTGATTAATTTACCTCCGCTTATCCCGATTGTTCCGGCTATTCCCCCTACACTTTCATCCCCGGAAACTGATGAACAGGAATGTGAGTTGATGATCTGTGAATAGGCCTTACCCGCAATACCCCCTACATTACCGTATCCTGTTATATCTCCCTGGCTGAAACAATTATCAATTGATGATCCCTTATGCATGCCTGCAATTCCTCCTGCAGCATAACCTCCCTGAATAGTTCCTGAGGAGCCCGAGTCAATGACAGACCCATCGTTCAACACACCGACAATTCCCCCGGTTTCAGATCCCTTTATGTGCCCGGAGGCAAAACAATTACTAAGAAGCGATTGACCATTTACCACTCCTGCAATGGCTCCTGTTGGCACAAGACCTGATATCCATACATCCTGAAGGGCTAGATTTTTTACTTCCGCATCCTGAAGATATCCAAAAAAACCTGCTGAAATTACTGTGTTGTTGATGTAGAGATGGGATATGGTTTTGCTATTGCCATCGAATGAAGCTCTGAAATAGGGGATATGAAAGCCGGGGTATTCTGACAAATCAAGGTTGTCAGATAATTTAAATTGCAATGTGTCATTTTGTGCAAATGCCAGCATGGTCTCAAGATCTTGCAGGGTATTAATAAGATATTGGTTGTTTTCTTTTTCAAAATACCCGACAGGGTTCAACGACAAATTGTTTTCTCTCCATAAATCAAACAATTCAGCAGGCATTGATCCCGGACGCAAATACTGAAAATCAGACTCATCTGAAATGGGGTAAAAGGAGTTTTCAATACTCCCTTTCTCTTTTTGACCAAAGATACCCCCCTGAAAAATGCTGTTGCATGTTATCTCAGCAAGTGCATAACAGTCAATTATTTTGGGAATGCTATCAGAATACATTAGTGTAGACATAAAACCGGCAATACCTCCTACTTTGATGAAACCCTGCAGGCTACCCTCAAAGGAACATTTGCTGATATAGCTTGAATAGCTGTTGCCAACAATTCCCCCGATTTTTGAATGGGTGCTGTTTATAGACCCACTAACGTGACAATTACTTATATTGGAATAGCTTGCTTCACCAGCCACTGCACCTGACCTGGCCCTTGCAATTATATTAATATTAACTAGTTTCAGGTTTTCTATGTTTGCATTGTTTGTCTTACCAAAGAGTCCCTGATAATTATTTTCGGGTCTATGGATATATAAATTACTGACAGAACATCCATACCCTTTGTAGCTTCCACTAAACGGCTGAGCATGATTACCAATGGGCGACCATCCCCCTTCCCAGTTTTCACTCTCCGACATATCGATATTGTTAAGCTGCCAGAAGTGTTTGTCCCATGCTTCAGGGGTTTGTGAAAGCCAAACCAGGTGGCCTATGTTAGTGATCCTGTAGGGATTTCCCGGGGTGCCGTTACCATTGGAAGGGGGAAGGGGTGTTTGTCCGGCTACTGTGATGCTCATAAAGGCACTAAGAAAAAAACTGAGCAATAATCGATTTTTTTTCATGTGTAAGTTTTTTGTCGAAAATACATGTCGGATATTCAATTATCATGCCTGTTTGGTTTATCTGTCAGTAAACCAGGGGTATATGTTTTTTTTAGGGGTGCTTTCTCCAAAGAAATAACATTGTTTAAAGACAAAACTGTCCGATTTTGGCCTGCAACTGTACAAAAATGTACATTCTGGCCGGGTATTTGCATTATAGTCTTTAAAAAAGTTTTATTAATTCTGAACCTTTTTGTTTCACTGTTGTTAATAAATCCTTGTAGAGCTAAAGTATTGTTATTTAGTGAGATATGTAGATGTTAAAGCAAATTAACTTTTTTGTTGCAGTATTGACGCTCATTTATTTTTACATTTGCGTTGCATAAAATCAATTCAATCAACAATTTACTAAAAAACCAAAAAATGATGATTACCCAAAGTAAAAAACTGAATTCCGTTTTTACCGCCTTTTTGTTTGCATTTATTTTTGTTCTGGTTGCTCCGGTCAATGTATTTGCAGATAATGACAAACCAGAAGAAGAAGAAGAGGAAACTACCTTTCGTTTTGAAAACGAAGTACTGTTGAATTTTTTCGATGCCAATCGCAGTTTAAGTGAATTAAACCACGAGACAAAGGCAAAAATGACTGAGGCTGCTGAAGAACATGGTCTTACCCTGGAAAGATTTAATCAGATAGCACAAGCCAATCAGATTGGTGCATTGCAAGGTGGTTCATTTACTGACGAAGAAGTAGAGGCCTTCATTAATTTAGGACCTGTCATTAGTCAGATTCAAAAAGATCAGCAACAAGAAATTCCTGTTAGTTTACAGGAGTATGGTTTCACCTCAGATTCCTACCAGGATGTTCTTACAGAATACCGCAAGGATGAAGCCCTTCAAAATCACGTAAGAGAACTTCTACGTGAAAGGAGAAAACAAGAAATTCTTGAAGAAAGAAGACGTGAAGCTGAAGAAAAAGCGAACGAAGAAGCCAACAACTAAGAATCTTTACGATTTAAAAAACAGAAACCGTCTCAAGAGAAATTTTGAGGCGGTTTTTTTGTTTTGACCTACCCTGCATTTCATGCATCTCGCAAACGCTGAGCGGAATTCCCTCTACGAAAAAAACGTTGATTTTTTTGATTAACAAAATCCTGTGAAATCTGTTTGTAAAGTGATAATTATAGCACTGTTAATCAGAATTTTCAATTCCGCTATCAGTCAAGTGGCATAGGTGACGGGGCCACTTCCAGTGACCCCGTCACTATTTTCAGCAGTGTGCCAGATTTTTTCCTGTTTAACAACTTTAGTCGTAGTTTTAGTGGCGGGGTGAACTTTAGTCACCCCGTCACAACAACGCTGAGCGGAATTTGTAATTCCGCTTAAAACACAGTTGAATTTGTAATTCAACATACCACCGAACATAGGCTGGGAGTGGGTCACAGTATTCACACCGCCAAATAGAACAAGTCAGGGTATGACTACAGTTCATGCCCTGACTAAAATCTTAATCAGGCAGTAAATAGTTAAATGCCGCTTAGCGGAGCATCAGGCCCGAAACCCTGGAGGTTTTCAAAACCTCCAGGGTTTAATAAATGACACAAAAACTTCCACCATACACAACGCAGTCTTTCAGGCATCCCTCTCTGCAAGCATGGAGGGAGCGCATTGCACCAGCTTTGACAAGATGATAATTACCGGCAAGTCCCTGTGTAAAGGTATTTATATTAAAATGCTCTGAGCTTCAGACCAGCACTGCCCGGACTCTCCTCCCTGCTCGTAGGGAGGAGTTGGAGTAGGGTCAAACTGCACGTTTTTTTTACAACCCGATTCTGAAATAGGAACTGTAAAAGTCAATTCTTGCAAGGATTTCCGATGTGAAAACCAGGGCAAATCCCCAGATGTATTTAGAAGTAGCGAAGTTTGTCTGAAGTTTTTTCAATGAACCGAAAGATCCGATACTGACTGCCACTCCTACTACCAATAGTACCCATCGGCCTATCAATAAAAAGCGGGAAGATGAGTGTGCTTCGAAACCTATGTTTTCCAGCGCAGTGGGTTCAGGGTTAGAAAACATAGCTGCAGCAGCTACCATGAGCATACCTGCAAAAATCATCCCGCCGTAAACCAGCATGATTGCAGGTGGATTCTTTTGGATATCATTTTTACTGTTCAATTTTGCATGTACTGCCAGAAATAATGCAGGTCCTGTAAGAAAAGCCGTCGCATAGAAAGCCAGCATCGTGCCCGGATTATTCCATGCCGGCACGGTTGGAATCATGTAAAGGCGACCCATGCTGTATATGAGATATAGCCCGGCAATCAAACCCAAAGTCATCAGAATGTTCTGGTTGCGGGCCGAAACAAGCTTAAAGCCGGAAGCTGCCACCTGCAAAAAAAGCAGGAATGCAAACACGGAGGCCATGAGAATTTCACGGCTGAGCCATGACTCCCTCAGATTGCTCATTGCATATATCGATGAGAGGGGAGCATTCAAATGCAGAAAAGATATAACCAGAGCTACCAGCATCGTTATAAATGCTGTTGTAATACCCCAAATGGTAAGTTTTTCCTGGTTGACGGGACTATCTGCAGATAAAAACACCCGGAAAATAAAAACACTCATCAGCATTCCTGCAGAAAACTGACTGAGCAGGGTGAAAAAGACCAGAGACCATTCAGCACTATGCATTTTTTACCTCCTCCTTATTGATGATTTGCCATTTGCTTATTTGCGACGCCGACGGGTGCGGTTTGATGGCCAGGGCCGGCCGTGTATATTTATCGGGTGGTAACGGATAGACTTCATTGTTGATACCATCTTTTTGCTTCAGCTTTTCCAAAGGACCGGCCTCCAGCACACGCATAGGGCAGGCAGCTACACAAGAAGGCAGTTTGCCTTGTTCCAGGTAATCTGCACAAAGGGTGCATTTGGTCATTTTGCCGGTTCTGCTGTCCAGATGAAGGGCGCCATAGGGGCAGGCCCATTTGCAATATTCGCAACCCATGCAACGTTTTTCATCAATGAGCACCAACCCTTTGTCGTTCTTATAAATAGCCTTATTGGGGCATTTTTTCATGCAGATGGGGTCTTCGCAGTGGTTGCACGACAGAGAAATGTTGTAGGAATGTATCCCGGATTTCCAGTTGTGCTCTTTTTGGTGCCAGCTACCACCCGCAATTTCATAAACATTTCTCCAGCGCAAACCCACCGGAAGATCATGTTTGTCCTTGCAGGCTATCTGGCAGGTTTTGCAACCCGAGCATTGGGAAGAGTCAAAATAGAAGGCCCATTGTTCCATAGTATCGTATAATCAAATTTCTAATCTGTTTATTCACTGATCTGGGATATGTTACCCTTCTCAGGCTTTTTCCACTTCTACCATGATGGTATGTTGTGCATTGCCAAAAGCCAGGGGTGTCCACCGGTGCGATGTTAGTACATTGATATTGCCCCGATGATCAACTCCGTTTTTGTCGGGCGTCCACCAGGCTCCTTGTGGTATATTGACCACGCCGGGCATAATTTTGGGTGTTACACGGCAGGGAATCATGATCTTGCCCCGGTCGTTGTAAACCAGTATCTCATCTCCGTCCCTGATTCCTCTTTTCTCTGCATCAATGGGGTTAATGAATACCCTTTGGGGGAATGCTTCCTCCAGCCAGTCAATGCCGTCGTGGGTGGAATGTACCCTGGCCATATAATGATGGCCCAGCGCCTGCAGCGGAAACTGTTTGGCTTCTTCTCCAAAAGGACTTTCCCACTCCTGAATGTATTTGGGAACGGCAGGAATGGTTTCGGGTTTTTCCATGTCGAAAAGGGTTTTGGAGAAAATCTCAATCTTTCCGCTGGGGGTATTCAGCGGGTTGGCTGCGGGATCTTTCCGGAAACCGGCAAAGGCTACCGCAGGATTTGTGACGGGTTTGCTGTATACGCCTGTGTTTTCCTCTACCATCGTGTCCAAATCCTTCACATCAGGAAAGCGACTGTTTTTATACCTTCCTACCGCCCATTCAATCCAGTCTCTTTCGCTGCGGTTTTGGGTAAATTCTTCCCTGACGCCAAATTTGTCGGCAAGTTCTGCGCAAATCTGGTAATCACTTTTGGTTTCAAAAGGAGGTTCATTGACTTTTGGCCCAAGAATCATTTCATCTCCGTATTTCCATCCATCCTGCAGTCCCCAGGTCTCCAACTGTGTGCAAACAGGCAATATTAGATCAGCAAATTTTGCCGAAGGCGTCATAAACTGATCCTGGACGGCAATGAACTCTACCAGTGAATGATCTTTCAGGATTTTTGCTGACCGGTTGGTATCGGCATGCTGGTTAATGAGGATGTTGGATGCTACGTTCCAGATCAGTTTAATATTGCTTTTCAGTTTGTCGGTGCCACGTAAACCTTCCTCAGATCCCATTTCTGTACCTCTGAGAATGGCTTCTGTCCAGAGAAAAACAGGAATGGAGGCACTTACAGGATTTCTACCGGTAGGAAATACGTTCCAGAAGGGACCGCCATCATTGGCCTGCAGTGCCAGTCCGCCGGCCCAGCCTCCGGGTATGCCCACATTGCCCGTAATGGCGGGCAAAACACAACCGGCAATCACTACCTGCTCGCCATAAGCCCGGCGTTGCATGCCATAGCCTTGGTAGAGGACGGAAGGTTTTTGGGTAGCATACTCCCTGGCAATACGGCGAATGGTGGCTGCTTCCACACTGCATATTTCTTCTGCCCATTTGGGTGTTTTGGGAATGCCATCCCGGGTGCCGAGGATATAGTCGATGTAGCTTTCTTCGTTTTCACAACCTTCAGGCATTTGCGATTTGTCGAACCCAACGCAATATTTCTCAATAAAATCTTTGTCGTGAAGGTTTTCGCTGATAATGGTATAGGCCATGGCGCTCATCATGGCCACATCGGTGCCGGGCCTGATGGGAATCCACTCATCGGCAAGGGCAACCGCGCTCATGCTCATTCTGGGGTCTATGCAAACTACTTTCGCCCCGTTTTCCCTTGCTTTTTTGATGAAAAACTCGCTGTTGGTCCCATCACGCATTTCTGCAGGGTTCCAGCCCCACATGATAATGTATTTGCTGTTGACCCAGTCCTGTCGCTGATTGCCTGTAACGGAAGTGCCGTAAACATAGGGTGTAGCTCTTGAAATGCAGGCCCAGCTGTAACTGTTGTAATATCCCAGCGAGCCCCCCATCAGGTTCATCAGCCGGGCGGCTGTCTGCCGGCCGTTGATCTGGTTGTAGCTTCCCGTACCGTAAGGGACCAGAATCGCTTCGTTTCCGTATTTTTCTCTGACCCTCAGGATTTCCGATGAAAGAATATCCAGGGCTTCGTCCCACGAAATACGCTCAAATCTTCCTTCTCCGCGCTCACCCACTCTTTTCATGGGGTATTTAAGCCGGTCGGGATGGTATTGGCGACGGCGGTAAGATCTGCCACGAATACAGGCCCGCAGTTGCGGATCTTCCAGGGTATCAGTGGGGCGGTCGTCAGTCTCAATGCGGGTTATCATGCCGTCTCGCACATGGAGCTTCAGCAGACACCGGCCTCCGCAGTTGTGTCCCGGGCAGGCCGCTCTGATGATCATGGTATCACCTTGCACCTCCACGATTTCTGCCAGAGAATCTTCCTGTTTGCCAAGACAACCCGGTAAAATGCCTGAAAGTATCACTCCGCCTCCCAGTAATGTGCTCAGTTTGATAAAACCTCTGCGATCAACTGCTGCAGTCAGGGGAACCGGCTGTAAGGGAGCTTTTCCGTTTTCGTTGTTCATGTATGATGGGGTTAAGCATATTAAGGGTCTAAATTAAAAAAAATAAGGCGATTGCCCCTTACTAAATGGGACTTTCGCCTTATTTGTATGTAGATTGATTAAAAATAAGAAACAGTTATGGCTTCTTTCCGCTAACAGCAGCAAAAGCCAGAAGAACACCCAGCATGATGCCCAGGAAAGCTGCAAACAGCACCCTGTATTCTGCCGGAAGCAAAAAGGTGATGGTATGTGCCGGTATCCAGAAAAACGGAATGGTCTTTTTAAACACGAAGTTCCATTGCACTTTCCAGTTGATATCGCTCATGATTTGCCCCATATGAATAGGTTTCAGCAGAGATGAAGTCTGTCCGTGATGTCTTTCAATATGGGTATCTGTAATTTTGTGCAAAGTCATCATTATCGGAGCATAAATCAGATTCATGGTAGCACTGATGGTAAAAGCCACCAATACCTTGCCCGGAGTGAATGCATTACCGGCAAAAGTTTCAATGGCATTTTCAATGCCCAGATATACCAGGAACATGGGGGCGCCCGTAGAAAAAATGATAAAAGCCATCTGGATGGTTAATCCCAGGAAGCCCCATACAATGGCACGGGGCAGGATTCCAAATCCTTTCTGGTTGTAATTTCCGGTTTTGATTCTCAAACCTATTACCTCGCCCGTAGTTGCCAGCACGGCAAACTTGATAAAGCTCATTATCATGCCATGCTCATAGTTAAAGCTTTGGTAGGCTTCCAGGACCGAATCAAAAATAAAAAACGGGGACAGCAATACCATTGCTGCCAGGATAAAATACAAGTCTTTCCTTTTCATATTGTAAAATCTTCTATTCCTTTACAATATTGATTCTGGCATCTACTGCCACTACCTTGTCTTTGGAACCCAGCAGCGGGTTAAGGTCCATTTCGAAGATTTCGGGTGCTTCTTTCAGCAAAGCAGAAAGATGTACCAAAGCATCTGCAAAGAGCTCCTCATTTACCCCTTCCTGTCCGCGCACACCCTGGATAATTTTGTAACTCTTCAGGCTGCGAATCATGGAAAGTGCTTCTTCTTTACTTACCGGTGCCATGGCTGTATTTACGTCTTTGAGCACTTCAATGAAAATACCGCCCATTCCGCAAAGAATCATGTGGCCGAATTTCTCTTCATGCTTGGCACCCACAAACAGCTCCATACCCGAAAGCATGGGTTGCAGCAAAATGGCTGTAGTGTCTTTGATTTTCATCATCCTGTCAAATTCCCTGCGAAGCTGTTGCTCATCTTTTACGTTGAGCACCACGCCACCCACATCAGACTTGTGCACGGGTCCTACCACTTTCATCACAACCGGGTAACCCAGTTTTGATGCGGCCTGTGCTGCTTTGTCGGCAGTGTCTTCTACGGCTTCACCTGCACGGGCGATACCGGCGGCATCAAGCAATTGCTGCACCTTTTCGGGAGACAAATACCCTTCAGGGCTGTTGTCAATAATCTCTCTGATTTTCTTTTTGTCAACCTTCGGCAAATCAACGGATTCGGGCGAGGGTGGGGGAGTATGGTAAATCCTTGCCAGCGCATTGCCCAGGGTAACTTCGTCGGGGAAGTTGATTCTTCCTTTGGAGATGAAGTCGGCTACTTCCTCCTGTGCTGTGAGGGTAGAGGGGAGAACCGGGTAAATGGGCTTTTGGGTTTGCTTCATTTTCAGGTCGAGCATGTCGTAAACATTAAAGACCGGAAACAAACCCGGAGTGCCAAAAATGACCACCATGGCATCAATGTTATCGAATTTCTGATCTACATAATCGATGATGGTACCCAGCTGTTCGGCTGTGCCGGTGGCCAGAAAATCGATGGGGTTGGCTACTGAAGAGCCGGGGAAGAGATGAGTGAGCAGTTCCTTGCTTTCGGGTGTATCGATATGGGGAACTTCCAGACCGCCGTTTGACAATGCATCGGTGAGCATTACTGCAGGTCCGCCAGCATGGGTAATGATTGCAATGTTTTTCCCTTTCAGTTCGGGGTGCATAAATACTGATGCCACGCTTATCAGGTCTTCACGACCGTAGCAGCGCACAATACCGGCCTTGCGGAAGAGTGCATTCACCGCAGCATCAGAGCTTGCCAATGCACCTGTGTGTGAGGATGCTGCGCGGCTACCGGCATCTGAACTACCTGCTTTGACAGCAGCGATTTTGCATCCTTTTCGAATAAGCGATGCTGCATGTTTGAGCAACATCTGGGGTTTGTTGATGGTTTCTATATACAAAAGTTTCACCCGCGAACTCTTTTCCGGGTCAAAGGTTTCATCAAGATATTTGAGGATTTCTTCTACTCCCATCTGGGCGCTGTTTCCTACTGAGAACACATTGGAAAAAGTGAGTCCTTTGGGGATACCTGCTTCCATGATAAAGCAGGCTGTAGCTCCCGATCCCGAAATAAAGTCACATCCTGTGGCTTCCAGTTTGGGTATGGGATAGGTAAAGATGCTGTGATGGCTGGGAGTGAGAATCCCTACACAGTTGGGCCCAATGAGCGAACCTCCCACGCTGTTGATAATATCTACCATCTCTTTTTCCAGTTTTGCCCCTTCTTCGCTTTCCTCGCTGAAACCTGCCGATAATACAATAAAGGCGCGGGTTTCTTTCTGTTCAGTAAGAACCCTGACGGTATCAGGGACAAAACGTGCAGCGATGGCAATAATAGCCAAATCAACCTGCGGGAGATCTGCCGGATCAGAAAAACTTTTGATCCCCTGAACTTCACTTTCTTTGAGGTTGGTTACATAAAGGTCGCCTGTAAACTGACCATCAATAAGGTTTTTCAATACTTTTCCACCGGGTTTGGCCACATCATTGGAGCCACCCACAACTACGATGCTTCTGGGGTTTATCAACTGTTCGGTAATCATACGGTAAGGTTTTATGTTTTGATAAATATGCTTTTATTTTCGGCGGCTAAAGTAACAAAAATTAAGAAGGTGGATGTCAGAATTCGCTTCATTAGCATGGCTGAATTTAAAAGTAAAAATTCAGGATCCATGAAAAAAACAATAAAAACTAAAGAATTAGTTGGTAAACTAAAAAATTAGTTTTAAATTTGTTTTGCAATTCAAAAGTTGTCAAACCCAAAATCTAATTTGGCACACTTAGTTAAAGAATGATTTTTTGATTACACATACACTATTGATGGAAATATGAAAGAACTAACAAAAGCCGAAGAGCAGATTATGCAGGTATTGTGGGAGCTGAAAAAGGGTTTTGTGAAAGACATTATTGAAAAACTACCCGAACCCAGGCCTGCCTATACTACTGTAAGTACAATCGTGCGAATTCTTGAGAAGAAGGGGTTTGTCGCTTACAATGCTTATGGCAAAACCCATGAATACTATCCGCTGATCGAAAAGAAAGATTATACACATCAGCTGTTCAAGGGAATGCTTAACGGGTATTTTGGAAGTTCCATCCGGCAGATGGTTTCGTTTTTTTCTCGTGAAAAGGATCTTTCGGTGGCCGAACTGGAGGATCTCAAGAATATTATTGATGATGAAATCCGCAAGCAAAAGGATAACATGCAATAGTACTACTTGATAAATTAGTCTTTGGATAAAATCCATTTTTCAATCATTCTAATGACAATACTATGGAAACATTTATAAACTTTATAATGCGTGCTTCGGTCTATCTGTTGATTTTTTCAGCAGGATATGCCATGTTAAAAGGCAGGCAGTTTCATGTTCGCTACCAGAGGCTCTTTATCCTTGCTTCGTTTGCCATATCTCTTGCACTGGCTTCTTTTAGTGAAATACCATTAATTATACCGATAGCATCTGATTCGCAGGGAGTAATACTTACTTTGCCAGAATTTATAGTGGGTGCACAGTCGGGCATTGAGGAGTCGGGAAACCGTTTATTCATGCTGGTTAACAGTATCAGTTGGTGGTATTTTCTGCCCATTTTGGTATTTCTGCTATTGTTAGTTCGCTTCTGTGTTCGCTTGTTTCATCTTTACAGGATGATACGAAATCATCCTGTGGTGAATAACGGGGAAACTTCTCTGGTGCTCATGAGGGACGATGTAAGTCCTTTCTCCTTTTTGCGGTGGATCTTTATTCCTGAACATATTCGAAATTCTCACCACTTTGAAAAGGTGATCATGCACGAACAGGCCCATTACCGGCTAAGGCATTCCTGGGATGTGATTTTTATGGAGGTTATGCGGTTATTGTTCTGGTTTCATCCATCGTGGTACTTCTTTCGCAACGAACTGCAAAGCCTTCACGAGTTTGAGGCAGATGGTTTTGTGCTTCAGAAATTCAACATTGTTGATTATCAAAGTGCCCTGCTCGATTGTGCTCTGGGGGCATATTATATACCTGTTACCAATCCATTTAATGTACTAATGATTAAAAAGCGATTTATGATGATGACAAAAACTCAAAACCAGAAAACCGGCCCCTGGCTTTTCAAAACGCTACTGCTGGTTCCCTTTTTAGTTGCTGCCTTTTTGATTCAGTCATGCGAAATAGGGGATAAACCTGAGGAAACGGAGACTAGCGAAGTCGAAATCGGAGTTGAAGAAACCCAACAGGATGAAGCTCCTGAATATACAGGAGAAATTTACGACGATGTTGATCAGAGTCCTGAATTTGTTGGAGGACAAAGCGCATTGATGCAATATTTACAATCAAATTTGACCTATCCTGATAAGGCAAGAACTGATTCAGTGCAGGGTACTGTTTTTGTTACATTCGTAGTAGAAACAGATGGTGTAATTAATGATGTAAGGATTTTGAGAGGAGTATCCAAAGAATTGGATGAAGTATCTCTGCAGGTGGTAAGGGCCATGCCAAATTGGACACCGGGATACCAAAAAGGTGAGCCGGTAAGAGTTCAGTTCAATTTGCCCATTCGATTTGTGCTAAATTGATGTTGATGTAATGTGCTGATTGATTTCCAATCATGAAGTTTCAATATTTCAGTCCATTGTTGTTTTGTTAACCACACACTTTTAAGGCAGGATTTTCCTGCCTTTTTTTGTGGAAGGCTACGTACACTAAAGTCGCAGATTAATTATTTTCTTAAGAAAATTCCGGTAAAATCAGAAGCAGGATGCTGATCGTACATAGGATTTCTGAGGAAAAGAATCCCGGACAATTGTCAGGAATTTATGGGTAAAATTTGTATTTTTGCAGGGTGCAAATATGTTAACATATCGTCTGTTTTCTTACAAATCTATCTCTTCAGTAATGCAGAACAAAAATTCTGTTTCAGGGATTTCGTCTTTACTACTGGGATTTCGTTTTTTACCCTTGCTGTTGATCTTAACCCTTATAATAAACCAAACCAGGGGTGAAGGAAAAGAAATTATTTTGATCAATGGCTCCCAGGTTTATAGTTTTTCCCGGGATGAGTTTTCTGTTAGCGATTTTCTCCTGACGGATGAAAATATGGTACATTTCCTGGTAGATGAATATCCTGTTTTTCAACATGAAAAAGGAATAATAGATTTTGTGGAAGATTTGATAGAATATCCGGAAGAAGCCCTTGAAAACCTTGTGGAGGGTGTGGTTCTTGTAAGTTTTGTAGTAGAAAAGGATGGAACCCTGAGCACTCCCCGTTTTGTCCGGTCGTTGGGTTATGGCTGTGAAGAAGAGGTTTTGCGGGTCATCGAACGGTTTCCTGCTGCTACACCAGGAAAAATTTCCGGACAACCCGTCAGAGTGGGAATTACCTTGCCCGTAAGTTTTAAGCTTTAATTTAACTCTAAACTATGCCCCTGAAAAAAAGAAATCACTCAGAACGAACGAAAAAAATTGTTGGACTTGCACTGGGGATCACAGGATTCCTGATTCCCTGGTTTATGAATTTCCCTGGTTTATCTTTTGCCGGACATATGGCCCTTGGAATCTTCCTGATAGCCGCTGTCTTCTGGATGTTTGAAACACTCCCTATTTATTCCACCTCCATGTTGGTTATCTTTTTGCAAGTTGCCCTGTTGAGCCAGCAAGGGGTTGTTTATTCAGATACTGCCTTACCCAAAACCCCGGTTGTTTCTCATATTGACGGATTGTGGGAGGTCCCTTCAGAAGCCCTGGACGGAAACAAAGTGTATATCGTGGAAGATTCCAGGAATTATACTCCCATTGAAGTGCACGTGGTGGAATGGGGAGAAACAGTAAAGGTGCAGAGTGATGATCTTTCTGCTGATACTCAGATCGTCAGCGACGCACAACATAAGCTGGTTGGATATACTCCCATTTCTTTCAGCAATTTTTTTGGTACCCTGGCCAGCCCCATTATTATCCTTTTTCTGGGTGGATTTATCCTGGCCTCGGCTTCTGTGAAATACAATCTGGATAAAAATCTCACCAACGTCCTGCTGAAACCCTTTGGAGAGAAGCCTGTTTTTATCGTGATGGGATTGATGCTTGTTACGGCCACTTTGTCTGCTTTTATGAGCAATACTGCTACCACGGCCATGATGATGACCGTTGCTATCCCCATAGCCCGGCAGATTGATATGAAAGATAAATTCAGGATCATGCTCACGCTCAGCATTCCCATAGCTGCAAATATTGGTGGAATGGCAACCCCCATTGGAACGCCTCCCAACGCTATTGTTATTGCCAACCTTAATCAGCAGGGTATTAATATTGCTTTTGGAAGCTGGGTTGCATTAATGTTACCCCTTGCCCTTGGCTTGCTGTTACTGGCATGGGTAGCTATGAGATTTTTTTATCCGCCTACCCTTAAACGTTTTCAACTGGAACTTCAAAGCAAATTTGAAAAATCGTCCAAAGCGATTATCCTTTACGCTGTTTTTGCCATCACCGTTTTGTTGTGGTTTACCGAAGCCAGTCATGGGATTCCCAGCGCCATGATTGCATTCATTCCTATTGTTACCCTTACTGTCACCAGTGTGCTTGGCAAAGATGATATCCGCGCCTTGCCATGGGAAGTTTTGTGGCTGGTAGCCGGAGGTATATCTTTGGGAATCAGCATGGAAAATACCGGACTGGCTATGTGGTTGGTGTCAAGCATCAGCTGGGATATGCTACCACAGCTTGCCCTGTTGCTTGTATTTGGTTTGGTGGCTTTGATGCTTTCCAACTTTCTTTCCAACACGGTTACGGCTACCTTGCTGGTTCCCCTTGCGGTTAGTATGGGTACGGCAGGAATTGCCGGCGAAGGTTTCAGCCTTATCATTACAAGTCTTGTTATTGGTTCTGCATGCAATATGGCCATGCTGCTGCCCATTTCTACACCTCCTAATGCCATTGCCATGAGCACCGGTTACATCAAAACCGGAGATATGGTAAAAATAGGTCTCGTAATCGGATTAATAGGAATAACCACTGCACTAATTCTTGCCACTTTTTACTGGCCGTTAATCATTCAATAATTTTTAAGACATGTCTGATATTTATATTATTTGTGTAGAAGACGAACCCCAGGTGCTGGATGTCATCATCCGTGATTTGGCTGTGTTTGAGGAGATCTTTCCCATCGAACTGGCTCACTCAGCAGATGAGGCCAGAGAGCTTATCAAAGAAATTAAGCAGGAAGGGCATAAAATCGGCCTTGCTTTGTGCGATCATATCATGCCGGGCGATAAAGGGATTGACCTGATGATTGAGATGCAAAAAGATCCTTTTACTGAAAAAACCAGAAAGGTGTTGGTTACAGGCCAGGCAGGATTGGAAGATACCATTGAGGCAGTGAATAATGCCAAACTCAACAGGTACATAGCCAAACCCTGGAACCCCAGAGAATTGGTTGAAGTAGTCAAAGAGGAACTTACCCAATATGTAATTCAGGAGGAGAAAGAGTTGCTTAGATTTACCTCTTTGCTGGATCAGGAAAAAATTCAGGAGGCTATTCGTACCAAAGGGTATGTGTAATTGCTCAATACCATGTCTGAAAGAAAAAAACCTTCAAAAGAGCAGCGACCCAATGTTATTGGAGCTTCTGCCCGCCCGATGTATGATAAATCCACCTTTGTCAGTACCATAAAGGATGAGATTCCCAATTCTTTGCTTCTGAAAAGCCTGAAAAAGGATTATAAAGAGGGTGAGGTGATGCTCAGAGAAAAGGAAATCAACGACAAGTTGTATATTATTCTGGAAGGTTATGTAGCCCAGGTAAAGCAGGATGAAGATTCGGGCACTCAGATAGGATTGCACGGGCCGGGTGATTTCATTGGTTTATTGTCCTTTCAGACCGGAGAACCCGTTTTTACTACCGCCAAAGCCAGTACCCACGTTTCCGGTCTTTGTTTCGATCATCATAGTTTTGAGGTATTCATGAACGAGTACCCGCAAATCAGTAAGATTTTGCAGGGATTGATATTTTCCAACCTGGCCGACAGGTACAGGAAGGTGGTAATGCTGCATGTAGAGGTAGCCAACTTATCACGGCAACTGGAGGAGGAACGGAACCATCTGAAGCAGACTATCAAAGAGCTTGAACGGACCCGCAATGCACTGATATCGCAGGAAAAAATGGCTACCCTGGGTGAGCTGACTGCAGGTTTGGCCCACGAAATCAATAATCCCGCTTCTGCCTTGCTCCGTTCGGTAGAATATCTTTCTGAGAATTTACCCGCCATGGCTGAAAATGCTTCCGCTTTACCCGATACCGGGTTGGTGAGATTTTTCTTCGAAACAGGATTTAAACGGGAATTTGCGGATACCACAGTGCAACGCCAGCGCATGAAAGAACTAAATGCTTCCTATCCCGAATTGTCCCGAAGCATGTTGCGGACCATGGCCGAAATGGAACCCGGAGTATTTGAGAAACTTACCTCTTTTATCGGGTCGTCCAAAAACCAGCCCTTGCTTCAGTTATTGATAGACGCTTATCAGTCAGGCGTTTTTCTCAATTCCATAAAACTTTCCACAGCCCGCATAGAATATCTTGTGAAAAGCCTTAAAAGTTATAGCCGTCAGGGAGGGAAAGATCCTGAAGTATCAGATGTAAGGCAGGGTATAATGGAGACCCTGCAAATAATTGGTAACCGGTTGAAGGATATTAAGGTTGAAACAGAAATGGAGGAAGCTTGCCCGGTAAATTGTTTCGTGGGAGAACTCAACCAGGTATGGACCAACATAATCATCAATGCATGTGATGCCATGGACGATAAAGGAAAATTAGTGGTTTCCTGTAAACCAGATAAGGAAAGTTCCAGGGTTATCATTACCATTGCAGACACAGGTCCCGGAGTACCCGATAAGATCAAACAAAAGATTTTTGACTCCAGCTTCACCACCAAAACAGCAGGTGGCGATTTTGGTTTGGGAATTGGACTGGCCATCACCAAAAATGTAATTGAAAAACATCATGGTACCATCGAAGTAAAAGACCATCCCCAGACAGGAGCCCTATTCATAATAACCCTTCCATTGGCCAGTTAATTATCATTGTTACTGAAATTGCCAGGTATCTTAATGATTTTTTGGCCTGAATTATAAACTATTTGATGGTTGAAGTAAACCAAAGCTATTCTTTATGGTTCTAATGGTATATTTAAGTATATAACCCAATTTTAATAACTTTCACAAAATGATCCTCAATCTTATTTTTCTGGTTTTATTTATACTTACTCTTGATTTTTACGGCTATTACGGCCTGAGAAAACTTGCCCGATACCGTCCTTTTATAAACCACAAAAAGAAGATATTCCGTGCCTACTGGATAATGGATATAAGCTTTCTTGTTTTTGCTACTATCTGGACCCTGATTATCCGTAACAGCTCCTGGGATGATTATGTGCAATACAGAAGCTATTTTTATATTACCGGTGCGTTTATTCTGATTTTTTTACCCAAAATCGTATATCTGATATTTAATTTATTGCACGATATTGTGCTGCTGATGAGATGGGTTTTAAAAAAGGTTATCAAGTCGAAGCTTGCCGGTTATTCTCTTCCCAGGCCTCCGGTTCTGCTTTCCGTTGGGTTCGTATTGTCTTTACTTATGTTTATCTGGGTAGCTTATGGAATCCTCTATGGACGGTTTAATTTCCAGGTAAAAGAAGTAGAGGTGGAGGTGGCTGATTTGCCGGAATCCTTCGATGGGTTTCGCATAATCCAGTTTTCTGATACTCACTTTGGAAGTTTTGCCCGCACCCGACCCGTAATAAGAGGGGTGAAAAAGATTATTGATACTCCGCACGACATGCTTGTTTTTACCGGCGATATGGTAAATAATGAAGCCGTAGAAGCGGAGAAATTTGTAGAAGCATTTGCCAGTATTGAATCGCCTTATGGCAAGTTTTCAATCCTGGGAAATCATGATATGGGTGATTACCGCAGATGGTACACGCTTGAGGAGAAAGCAGCCAATCTTCAGCAATTAGAAGATTTTCAGGCGGAAATGGGTTTTGATATGTTGAGAAATGAGCATCACTTTATACGCAAAGGCAATGACTCCATCATGATTATTGGGGTTGACAACTGGGGTTTGCCTCCATTTGCGCAACTGGGAGACCTGAACGAAGCAATGGGGGAGAATGCTTATTTCCCGATTCAAATATTGCTCTCACACGATCCCACTCACTGGACAGAAGAAGTCATACCTCAAACAGATATTTTCCTCACCCTTTCCGGGCATACCCATGGCATGCAGGCAGGATTGCTGACCCCCTGGTTTCAGTTCAGTCCCGTTTCACTGAAATATGAAAACTGGAACGGACTGTACAACGAGCAGGATCAGTTTTTATATGTAAATCGTGGCTTTGGATTTATAGGTTTTCCGGGAAGAATGGGCATGCCTCCCGAAATAACGCTGTTTACATTGAGGAGAAAATAATTCATCTGTCAGCTATTTCTCCTTGTCATTATCCGGATTTCTTTTTGCAGGAAATTTCCATTCTGATCAGTGATATGTATTGTGTGCAGTCCTTCTTCAGGTCGTAACGCCATTTCATGAAAATCAGTTGTATTACCCATGTATTCATGGTTCAGATGCCAATGGATGGTGCTGTTTTCATTCCGGTGAGCAACCCGTAAAATGACTTCACCGGGCGTACCATCCAGTTCGTAGGGAATGAATATCGTAGCAGACTCAGAGGGATAAATCCATTGCATGGGACCCAAATCCTGTGATAGGGAGTTGCAACCATCGCGAAAAGGAGGAAGAGGCCTGTAAAAAGGATGACTCCTGCGATAGTAGTATTCCTGAACAGGGGGCAATACAAACCATGGCTGAGTTTCCATGTCCGCCCATGAAGCACAATCGGAGTTTACTCTCAATCCCGTTTTTCTGTCAAGATGAACTGTTCTGTGATAAGGACATACCCCGGTTTTGAGTTCAATCCCTGGTGCCTGCAGGGTATCAACCGCGGGACATACTTCTGATGCGGGATAACCACTGGTTTTGCAAATTTTGACCGGGTAAAGGTCATCATGGGGCGTGGCAAACCAGGGTTGAGCAGGCAGGATACCAAAGATATCAAACATCACAGGAGCAGCGGCGGCAATTCCCGTAAGGTCTGGTCTTCCTTCCCCGGTGGCATTTCCTGCCCATACAGCTACAATGTATTTTGAATTGACTCCAATGCTCCAGGCATCCCGGTTGC
This sequence comes from Sphingobacteriia bacterium, assembly GCA_011390575.1. Lineage (GTDB taxonomy): Bacteria > Bacteroidota > Bacteroidia > Bacteroidales > UBA7960 > SKVR01. The sequence goes on along the minus strand of JAABSE010000017.1, from coordinate 30,350 downwards.
CATAGCTTGTACCGGTTTTCCAGGCGATTTTCCGGTTGCCGGTAAATAAATGCCAGTTGGCTTCGGTATCGGGGCGCGCCGCCTCTACCATGGCTTCAAAGGTGTGCCACAATACACCAGGGCTGAATGGGGAAAGCTGTGCATCCTTGACAGAATTTTCCGGTGCAGATGTATATGTTAGCGGATGAAAGGTCCGTGATTCTGCTTGGGAGTAATGTGATGGAAAATCGTTCAGACTCCGTGCCATGGATGCATAAGCACCTGCAATTTCCCACAGGGTCACTTCGCCACCGCCCAGAATCATTGCCAAACCATAGTGAGAGGAGGGCTTGTCGAAGGTATACATCCCGCAGCTTTTCAATAATGCATGAAATTTATCAGGGTGATAATCCTGCAGCATCCGCACTGCAGGAATATTTAGTGATCGGGCCAGGGCACGGCTTGCGGGTACTGCTCCGTCATAAGTGCGGGTGTAGTTTTCAGGCGTAAATCCCTGGAAAAAAGTAGGAATATCCGGAACCAGCGAATGGGGGAGGATTTGGCCTTCCTGCAGCAGGCCTGCATAAAGAAAGGGTTTTAGCAAACTACCCGGACTTCTCCGGGAGGATATTATGTCAACTTTTGCTGCATTTACCGGGAGGCTTCCTCCGGGGGTATTGCCCCAGTATGCAAGCACTTCACCGGTATTGACATCAGCTACCAGGGCGGCAATATTGTGAATATGATTGGCTCTTAATGTTTCGTGATGTCGTTGTATAAGCGTAGCAGACTGATTTTGCAAATCGCTGCGGATGGTGGTGTAAATTTGTTTTCCCTCTCTTTCATCCTGTATGGCTCGGTTGAAAAGCTGAGGCGCCAGCTGTGGCAAGGGGTAAGGAGAGCCTGGTGCCGGTTCGGCAAGAGAAAGCTGAAGGGTAAGTTCATCCATATAACCTCTTTGGTGCAGCAGCGTGAGCAACCTGTTGCGCTTCTGCACAAGTAACTGCTGGTTTCTGCCGGGAAAAATCAGTGCAGGACTGTTGGGTAAAACAGCCAGGGTAGCCGCTTCGGCCCACGAAAGCTTTTCCTGCGTATGTGCGAAATACCTCCAGGAGGCAGCCTGCAGCCCTACTACATTTCCACCCATGGGAGCATGGGCAGCATATATCTGCAATATCTCTTCCTTGCTAAACCTGAGTTCAAGTCGCATGGCAAGCCAGGTTTCAATGATTTTTTCTTTGATGGTACGGGGCTTTCCCTGACGGCTCAGGCGGATAACCTGCATGCTCAGAGTACTGGCTCCACTTTTTGACCCTCCTTTTTTGATATTCTGCAAAAGGGCCCTGCCAATGGCAAGGGGATTGAATCCGGGATGATAGTGAAAGTAACGGTCTTCGAAATTGATGAGTGCAGTTTTGTATTTTTCGGGTAGCGTTTCTCCGGGGGGGAACCGCCATTGTCCGTCACGGGCTACCGTGGCATTGAGCAGCTGATGTTCAGCATCGTACATTACCGTGCTGTAAATCTCAGGGAATAATTTTCGTGGAAGGGAAAACAACCATACACCTGCCAAAAGCATAATCAGCAAGGCGATAATCCATTTCCGGTATTTGAAGATTTTCCTCAGAGTTTGATGCATGGGGTAAAATTAGTGAGAATTTGTTTTTATCATCAAAATATCGCCGGTTATTAGGATAAACTGCCCGGAATCTGCTAAAAATTTCGTACGTTTGTGCCCCCAAATGAAGCTATGGCAAACAAAATAAACATAAGAAACAAAAAAGCATCTTTCGAATTTTTTCTGCTGGAAAAATTTATTGCAGGAATGGTACTGACCGGAACGGAAATAAAATCCTTACGAGCAGGAAAAGCCAGTATCAATGAGGCTTATTGTGCCTTTGTCAAAGATGAATTGTTTGTCCGCAACATGAACATCTCCGAATACCAATACGGTACCTACAATAATCATGAGCCCAAGCGTGAGAGAAAGCTGCTGCTTACTTCGAAGGAATTGAAAAAACTCCAATCCGCATTGAATGAGAAAGGGCTGACGTTGATTCCTACTTTCTTGTTTATCAACCAAAAAGGGTTGGCCAAGTTGGAGATAGCCCTTGCCCGTGGTAAGAAACTCTATGACAAGAGGGAAACCCTGAAGCAAAAAGACACGAAACGGGATTTGGAACGGAGCGGTTATTAAGCCTGACACCTTATTCTTTTGATGGAGCCGGGGGCTTGTTGCCCTGCGTTGGTTTATACACATACCTGATCCTGGTGGGGAATTTTTCTTCCCTCTTTCTGGGTTTATCCTCCCCGTCTTTTGCAGGATCTTCTGTTGAGTGGCTGGTCATCCAGTAGGGTGGATTATCACTATCCCATTCCTCTTCTGTTTCTTCTTCCAGTTCCCAGGAATATTTTTTTCTCTGTGGGCCGGTGCCCTTATAAAACAGTGCCAGCACAATGCCTGCCAGCAATCCCATCAGGTGCCCTTCCCACGAAACCCTCTCGCGCAAGGGAAAAACGCCCCATACCAGGCTCCCATACAAAAAGGCCACCAGCAATGAAAGAGCCATCAAACGGGGATGACCGCGTATTACCCCGCTGACAAACAGAAAGGCTGCCCAGCTGTAAATAATTCCACTGGCCCCGATATGCCATGATTCACGGGCAAACACCCACACCCACAGTCCACTCATTATCCAGGCAAATAAGGTAATACGCAACCCCAGTTCCCGGTAAAAGTAAAACAATGCCCACCCCAGTATTAAAAGAGGCAAGGTGTTAGAATATAAGTGCTGGTAGCTGCCATGGATTAAGGGTGAAAAGAGGATTCCCTTTAACCCTTCCAATTTTAATGGATACACCCCGAAAGTATGAAAACTGGTTTGTAAAAGATCTTCCGTTATTTTTACCCCCCAGATGATGATAACCAGTATCAAAGGAAAAAGGAAGGCGGAAAGAATCTTGCTTTTATCTTTTGTTTGCATGTGCTTGCTTTTGGCTGGATAAAGTACTTCTCCTATATTGCATGCAAGATAATAAAATTATGGGGTTCATTTGCCGGCTAAGCTTTGTTTTTTGGGGATGCTGATATCAGAGGTTGAAAAGGTCTTTTTCAGAATTGAGCTTTACCCGAATCATGATTTGGCAAAAAAGTAGTATATTTGAGATAAACCACACATAGATATAAAAACTGTTATGACTGAAAACAATCCTGTTTCTTCTTCAGAGATTACCACCTATCTGCATGAGTTCAGCAATGGAAACAAAAAAGCATTGGATATGCTTTTCCCGATTGTTTACGACGAACTGCAAAAAGGTGCCCATCATCTGCGAAAGCAATTTTTTAATCTTGACACCTTTAATACAACTGCTATTGTTCATGAAGCCTACCTGAAACTGATCCAGGCCGGCTCATTTGATGTCAAAAGCCGTTCTCATTTCTTTTTTATCGCTGCCAAAGCCATGCGGCAGGTGCTTATCAACGCTTCGCTGAGAAAGCAAACCCTGAAACGGGGAGAAAACCCCCTGAAGGTAGAAATGAAAGATATTGACAATAATATCCATTTAAGTGACCAGACGGCCGAAGACCTGCTTATGCTCAACGATGCCTTGAAAAAGCTTGAGATTCAGGATGAAAGACAAGCGCAAATCGTGGAGTGTCGTTTCTTTGGTGGAATGACCATTGAGGAAACAGCCATTGCCCTCGATATCAGTCCGGCTACTGTAAAGCGCAGCTGGAATATGGCCAAAGCATGGCTTTATATCGAACTCAACGAACAATGAGTTCCTTCATTACCCCTTTTTATTAACTCCAACGTAATTTTATGAACTGGGACAGAGTTTCCGAATTGCACGAATCTTGTCTTGACATGCCTTCCCGGCAGTGGAAGGAGTGGATCGACCAAAATTGCACCCATGAAGACAAAAGTCAGGGAATTGATACCATGGTATTAAAACTCCTGAAAAGCTCTTCCAAAGCAGATGCTTTTTTTAGCGCTTTGCATAAGAACATAGATGACGATTTGGGAGATGAATCAGAAGATAACTCCTTAAAACCCGGGGATAAATTTGGTAAATTCAGGATAACCAGGGAAATAGGGCATGGGGGTATGGCCAGGGTTTATTTGTGTTCAAGGGATGACGGACAGTTTGAGCAGCAGGTGGCGGTGAAAATCATGAAAATGAAAGGAGACGTGGAGTTCCTGAAAGATAAATTCAGGCAGGAGCAGCAAATTCTGGCCGGTATCAATCATCCTAATATAGCTCGTTTGTATGATGGAGGAATTACTCCTGAGGGTTATCCCTATATTGTGATGGAATATGTTGAGGGTCGGGCAATAGATGAGTATTGCCATAAGCATAATCTTCCTTTTAATGAACTGATAGAGTTGTTTAAACAGGTTTGCAATGCTATGCAATATGCCCACAACAAACTGATTGTTCATCACGATATCAAGCCGGCCAATATCCTGGTCAGCAAAGAAGGGAATGTGAAATTGCTGGATTTTGGTATTTCCCAGGTTATTTTCAGCCAGGAAAAAGAGGTGCAAAAAGAAGATGCCTTTAGCGGTACCCTTAAATATGCTGCTCCGGAGCAGTTTTCCTCTGCTCCCCCTTCGGTAGAGTCAGACATATATAAGCTGGGGCTTGTTTTTTACAACCTTCTTACAAACAAGCACTATGATTATACCCGCATGGAAGAACAGGACAAAGAAAAAGAGATCCTGAAAACAATAAAAGATAGTTCATTGAAGCTGGGCGCAACCAGAGGGTTAAAAGAAAAACTAATAAGGGAAGATTTAGCGGCCATCCTTTCCAGGTGCCTCGCAACAGATCCCTCACTGCGTTTTATGAGTGTGAGCGAACTGTTGCACGATTTGCAAAACATGCTCAGGATGTATCCTTTACATTCACGAAAAGCCACTTTGGGGTATTCGCTGGCAAAAAGATACCTGCGCAACAAGAAAAAAGTATGGCTGGTAACGTTTTTTAATCTTGCCCTGCTTGTTGTCCTGGTTTTCTGGATTTCCCAGTTTATTCAAACCATAAAGGAGAAGGAGAGGGCAGAGTATTTGCTGGCATTTGTTTTCGATATTTTTGAATCAGCAGATCCCGAGCTGCGGCAGGGTGAAACTGTAACGGTAGTGGAGTTGCTGGAAAACAGTATTGAAAAGATTGACAGTATAGAAAATCGTCCGGAATTTCAGGCTGAGCTTTATCATTCCACAGGGATGATATTGACCAGGTTGGGTGAATGGGAGCGGGGAAATGATTTGTATCATAAAGCATTGGAAGTTTTTGAGATTCTTCCCGATAAGCCTGAATATCAGATTGACATGGCGCATTTATACAGAGATATCGCTGCCTACTACAGAAATCTCGGAGAACCGGCATTGGCTGACAGTATCATTTCTCGGACCCTTGAAATATACACTGCAAACTCATCACAGGTAAGCTCTGCTGACAAGGCCAAAGCATGGAATATCAAAGCTCATGTTGCCCGAATTGATGCAAGGCCCGAAGAGGGGGTTGAGTTTGCACAGAAAGCAATGTCTTTTCTTGACCAGAATTCCGATGTTGTATCATGGGAACATGTTACAGCCAAAGCCAATATTGCTGCAGCCTTAAAGGACTTGTCGCGCTATGATGAATCCCTGCAGGAAGCCCTTGAAGCCATTGAGATTATGGAGCTACTCGGAGATGAAATCAACAGTACACGCGTGATGTTGTACGAAAACTATGCTATTGCACTGGCACAATCAGGCAAAACAGAACAAGCTATTGATGTGCAGAAAGAACTGGTGGAAATGAACACAAAATTGTATGGAGAGCAAAGCCCAACTACCATGATATCTCTGATGAATATGGCAGGAAATTATTACAGGCTAAACCAATATCATGTTTCAGATTCCATAAACCTTATGTTACTGGATGTATTTATGGATAGATTTGGTCCGACGAATAATTATACCTTGTCGGTAATGTACAATCTGAGCAGCTCATTTTATTCGCAACGGAAATTCGAGAAAGCCCTGGAGTTTCAGTATCAGGTACTGGAAGGGGATATTGAGAATTTTGGTGGCGAGCACCCCTACGTTGCCGGAGGGTATTACAGCCTGGGGCTTTCCTATATGGAACTGGAACAATACGAAAAAGCCCGTGAAAATCTATTTCGGTCTCTGAAAATTTACGAGGAAAACTATGGTGAAGATCATCATCAGATTGCCCGTGTTTATGGTAAGATAGCTGAATTGTATTGCAGGCTGGAAGATGCTGACAATTGCAGCAATTATTTTGATAAAGCATATGAAATTGCTATGGATGTGGTAGGAGAGGAGCATCCCACTACACAGTCCATCGTTGAACGAATGGAAGTTTATGAAAACTTCCTGTCTGGATTGTAAAGATCGTTTTCGGGCTTTATAAAAAAAAGCGCTTCCTGTTATTCTCCCGGAAGCGCTTTTTATGCTTTTTCTATTATTTCTATTGATTTACTGATAATTTACGTCGTCATTGGCATTATCGGAGAACGTATTTCCTGACTCCGTGAGTTCGGCTGAAGATCTCACATCAATACCATATCCAAGGCTATTGCTGATGGTACTGTTGGTCAGGGTAAGCCTGGCGCTGTTACCCAGACCAAGATTGGTCTGGCCTATTCCCGAAATAAGATTGCTGTTGCCTGCATAGGATATTTCAACATGTTCCATGTTGTTTTCCATTCTGCTTGATTCTACAGCCAACCCTTTCCAGTGAGATGCTGATCCTGATTTGCGGGTAAAGATGATGTTTTCCGAAGCAGTGCCATTGGCAACGATTACCCCATCATTGATTATTCTCAATCTTGCATCATTGTCAAATTCCAGCACTGTCCCCGGTTGCAGGGTGATTTGGCCCGAAATATCCGAACTACCATTGAAGAGATACGTTCCGTTTTTGAGTTTAGGCCAGGTTACATTCTCTGTTTCATCCAGCGAAGAACCCTGCACCTCCACGTAATTGTTGCCAAAATCCGTTTCAGTATCAATGCCTGCTATCTGTTGAACTCTTATATGCATTGCCGCCTGTGCAATTCCCTGTCCGAAATGGGAGTTTACAATACTTATTCCGGTTCCATCGTACCGGATATAGATGCCATATCCGTCAATTTCGCTGAAGTGAACATTGCTAAGGGAAAGTCTTGCGCTTGAAGCCAACCCCAGGGCCGTTTTCTCAAAACCACTGGCCAGATTGCTATGGCCGGCATGTGCAATTTGTACATGCTCCATAAATCCTTCGAGGCTGGAGTTTTCATAAAAGATACCTCTCCATGAACCTGCCTGTTCAAGGCTACCCTTGAATATTACCGGATTTGCACTGGTGCCTGATACCCGTAAAATGGCGTCCTCACGGAAATAAATCCTTACATCGTTATCTGCTGCAAAAACAGCTCCTTCTTCAATGTTTATGTTATCGTATATATTTATATCATCAGAGAACCGGTAACGGCCATTCAATGCTGCCTTCCATGTATGATCGGTACTTAATTGTACATTGCTTCCATCCATAACAATGTCTGAATTGTTGAAATCCGATGCTTCATCAATATCTCTTATCTGACCTGCTGTCATAAATACAGCACCGAGATTGTTGTTCTGGAAATGGTTGTTATTCATAGGTATGCGGCTGTCGGACGATCTTACAGAAAGACCATAGCCATCTATTTCAGTAAAAGAAGAATTGCTGATGTTGAGCCTTCCTGATTCCACATGTAATCCGGTTCTGGGTCTTCCGGAAGATATGATGTTACTTCCTGCATAAGAGATGTGCACGTGGTTGATTTCATTTTCAAGATTGTTTGACTCTAAAATTACTCCCTTCCAATATCCGGGCAATTCAGAATTTCCTGTAATCACAATTGGTTCATCTTCTGTTCCCTGGGCATCCAGCACGCCATCGCTGGTTATCCTGATGCGGTTGTCGCTCATAACGGCTATTCTTACGCCCGGGTCAATAATCAGGTGTGCACTGACTGTGATATCGCCTGTTACCAGGTAGTCGGGTACGTCAGGATCTTCGACAATGTTCATTAAATGCAAATCATCATTGTACGAACCGCTTATCTCCATGGTTCCCGCCGCTGCGGCTGTTACCACCAATCCATCGGAGCTTTCTCCCAAACCATTGGATATGGTAAGATTGATTTGGTAGTCACCCGCTACATCGGGTGTAAAAGTAGCGGTTTCGGAATTGGCATTGTTGAGGGTGGCATTGCTTCCTTCAGGCAGGGAAGAAAAGCTCCATGTTGAGGTAAATCCTTCTCCTGTTAAATCGATAGATTCACCTGAATTCAGCGTTACGGTCTGACCCACACTTACCTCCTGATCCGATCCTGCGACAGCGGTGAGGCCATGCTCCTCCTCTTCTTCGCAGCTAACAAAAATTACTATGGATAATGTGAACATTAATAATTGCGCTAATCTTTTCATCTCACTATTCATTTTTAAGGTTAATGTAATTGATGATATCAGCCCCCTGAAAAAGTTGTAAACCTGTGGTTTCTCAAATGGGCCATTCATCATTTTCTTTTTATAATCTTTCTGTTACCGATTGATAAAACACAGCAACATATTTGCGGACCATGATTTTGGACAAAACCATGCCTTCAAACAGGTTGCTTTGTATTCAGTATTTACAAGAAAACCGATGGAATAGGGTCATAAAATGAAAATAAAAACCTGTAAAAAAAGCAAAAAGGCCTATGAATGAAATTCACAGGCCTTGACAGGTCGGGTATTACGAAAGAATTTTACGCCTATTGTTTTGTCAGTTTGTAATGGTCTTCAAGTTCACCGGTAATCACTTCTCCATTACTATCCAGGTGAATAAGAGCATTTTCCACTACCTTGTACTGGTTGGGTTTGTCACGGTTGCTAAGTGTGATGGTAGTATTGTCGTCTTCCCATGACCAGGTACCCCTGTATTCAAAAAGATCTTTGGGTTCTTTCCCCTGGTATGTATAGGACAAAACATATTTTTGTTCGGGAAGCAGTTTCAGGGTTGTTCGTATCCCTTCGCAGTCGGCGCAGGGTAAAACACCGAAATAGGTTCCGTAATAATCCAGGGAGTTACGGGCATTACTCTTGTCCGGTGGCATTTCATTCGTTGTTGTCCTGGTCTCCTCTGTTGTGTTGTCTTGCTTCGTGGGATTTGAAGTACAGGAATCAACCATAAAAAGTAAAAGTGTCGTGATCATCCAAAGGGCTGTTTTCATGATGTTTTGAATTTTAGGTGTTTATGTAAATTGTTTGCTTTAAAAACCGAAAGGGACAGGGGGGAGTTATATCTTATTTTTCGGGGGGAGCAAATCATTATCAATAAGCGCTCCTCCATCAATTTTGAAGATAGAACCTGTAATCCAGTTCGCTTTATCACTGAGCAGGTAAAGAACCATATCAGCAATATCTTCAGGCTTTCCTACCCGTTGCAACGGGTATCTTTTTTTGACCTTTTCGACCATTTTTTTGTAATCCTCCTGGTTTTCCACAATTTTATTGTCCAGGTGAATATGGGTGGTGACAAACCCGGGATTAACAGAATTGACCCTGATTTTATAGGGAGCCAGGTCGCCGGCAAGGAATTCTGTTAGCATATCAAGCCCTGCTTTGCTTACCGAATAGGCGATACTGGATCCCGGGCGCTGAGCCGCAATTGAAGAAATATTGACAATGGAAGCACCCTGTGCAGCTTTCAGATAAGGCAAAAGTTGCTGTGTGAGCAAATAGGGGCCATTAAGATTGATGTCGAGATTGAATTTCCAGTCTTGAAAAGGTATGTTTTCAATCCCACCTTTGGTAAGCACTCCGGCTGCATGCACAAGGCCATACACTTTACCGTGTTTCCGGCCGATATATTCAGCCAATGCCTTACAGTCTTCTTCCTTACGCACATCTCCGTAATAAAACTCCACATTATCGGGTATTGTGCCCATGCTTTTTGCTGCACGTTCTGTTTTTACTTTGCTTCGTGAATAAGAAATAACATGGTTTTGTTTGTCTTCACTTAACTTCTGAATACAGCTTAGTCCTATTCCTGAACTGCCTCCGGTAACAATAAAAACTTTCTTGTTCATAGTAGGTTACTTTTTCAATTCTGCAAAAAAGATTGCTTTGAATTTATGGATTGTATTTAAATAACATTATTTTCCGGAATATTATTGCTTTATGACGTTTAAATATACAAAATATCTTACAAAACCTTTGTTTAGGTATTAAGATAGCAATTTTGCTGTCAGTGTCCCTGGCTTCTGATTCAGCGTGTAATTGTTTTTTAAAAATGGTAACTTTGTATAAAGGCGGGTCTTAAGCTTTGTTATTGCTTTAGGCTCGCTTTGTGACAGAAAAGTTAGTATTCAAAATAATCATATAGCTCTACGTGAAAAGAATTGCCTTTCAGACCCTTGGCTGCAAATTAAACTTCAGTGAAACCTCTACCCTGAGCCGAAAGTTTGGCGATGAAGGTTTTGAACAAGTGGAATTCAGCGCCCCTGCCGATATATATGTAATCAATTCCTGCTCAGTAACCCGCAATGCCGAAAAGCGCTGCAAAGAGCTGATCAAAAAAGCGATGAAGAAAAACCCTGAAGCCCACGTGGCTGTCATTGGTTGCTTTTCGCAAATCAATCCTGAGGAGATTCGCGCTATACCCGGGGTGGACATTGTACTGGGAAATGCCGACAAGTTTAACCTCTTTGAGCACATCAAACAACTGCAGGGTAAGGGAGAACTCCAATCTCAGGACATTGCAGTGGAAGAACCTGAGGTGTTTGTTCCCGGTTTTTCCATGGACGATCGTACCCGCTCATTTTTCAAAATCCAGGATGGTTGCGATTATTTCTGTGCCTATTGCACCATTCCATTAGCACGGGGCAGGAGCCGCAGCAACAACATCGCTGCAACCATCGAAACAGCCACTGAAATTGCACGTACCAATATCAAAGAGGTAGTTCTTTCGGGTGTTAATATTGGTGATTTTGGCAAGGACCATGGAGAGGATTTTTCTGGCTTTCTGCACGAACTTATCAAGGTTAAAGGACTGGAGCGAATCCGGATTTCTTCTATAGAGCCTGATTTGTTGACTGATGAGATAATTGAACTGGTGGCTGCCAGTGATATCCTGATGCCCCATTTTCATATACCCCTGCAGGCGGGCTCCGATGAGGTGCTCAAAGCCATGGGGCGCAGATACAATACGGCAAGGTTTGCCTCCCGGGTTGAGTTGATAAAAAAGCTTATGCCACATGCCTGCATCGCTGCCGACCTTATCGTGGGCTTTCCTGCCGAAACGGATGCACTTTTTCAGCAATCCTATGATTTTGTGAGGAAAACGGATATTTCTTATGTGCACGTGTTTACCTACAGCGAAAGAGACAACACACGGGCGGTAAAATACGATACCCAGGTTCCGGTTAAAGAACGCAACCAGCGAAGCAGGAAAATGCAACAACTCTCTGCGCATAAAAAAGATGTTTTTTACCGCAGCAATCACGGACTGGAATCAGAAGTACTCTGGGAAAAGGATAATACGAAAGGATTTATGCACGGATTTACGGCCAATTATATAAAGGTGAAGGCACCTTTTAATGCAGAAAAGGTGAATACCATTGAAAAGGTATTACTGAACTTTTTGGATGAAGATGGAGTTTATAAAATTGGATAAGTACTCAGCAGGATTTTGAATTCACGGCAGGGTGACTTTCATAAAATTATACTCTCATTAACGATTCATGATGACACCAGATTTACAAGCTATAACCCGGGAAGTAATCCAAATCAGTAAGTCTGCAGGAACTTTTATCCGGCAGGAACTGGACAAAGTAAAAAACCACCATATTGAAAGCAAAGGCACTCACGATTTTGTAACCTATGTGGACAAAACTGCAGAAAGACAGATTGTAGAAGGTCTTCAGAGTTTGCTGCCCGATGCCGGATTTATCACCGAAGAAAAAACCATAGAAACCGATACTAAAGAATTTATGTGGGTGATAGATCCTTTGGATGGGACAACCAATTTTATTCACGGTTTGCCTTGTTTTAGTGTCAGTATTGCCTTGATGCAAAACGAACGTGTGGTGCTGGGAGTTGTTTATGAAATCAATCAGGATGAGTGCTTTTATGCCTGGGAAGGAGGCGGTGCTTTTCTGAATGAACAACCCATAAAAGTATCAGAGACAGCAGAACTGCAGCAAAGTTTGCTTGCCACGGGGTTTCCTTATCATGACTATTCACGGTTGGAGAAATACCTTGAATTGTTTACCTGGTGCCTGCACAATACCCATGGTGTTAGGAGATTGGGCAGTGCGGCAGTGGATTTGGCTTATGTAGCCTGTGGCAGGTTTGATGCATTCTTTGAATACAGTCTCAATGCATGGGATGTGGCTGCTGGTGTATTTATTGTGCAGGAGGCAGGGGGCAGGGTTACAGATTTTGAAGGCGGAGAGAATTACATCTTTGGGGGTGAACTCATTGCCACCAATGCCAGAATCTGCGATGAATTTCTGGATAAAGCCCGCAGTGCTTTTCATAAAGAATAAATCGATTTGTGCTCAGTAAAGATATCGTGGTATTGAAAGTATGTTTTTTCGGAGGCTTTTTTATTTTTGTCAATTCTTATTATTTTTAAGGGAAAATCGGATAACAACTAAATCACTGAGTTTTGGAACCAACTTCGGATAGCTTCCTGGAATTTGCTGCTATGCTGGGTATTGCAGTTGGATTGGGATTTATCGGGCGTTTGCTGAAACAACCCCTTATCGTTTCTTTCATTATTGTGGGCCTGGTGGTAGGTCCGCACGGTCTTGATCTTTTGCGTTCGGTTGAAAAAATCCACTTGCTCTCGGAGATGGGGATAGCCGTATTGTTATTTGTGGTAGGTTTGAAGCTTGATGTGAGCCTGATTCGTACCAGCGGAAAAGTGGCCCTGGCCACCGGACTGGGTCAGGTGATTTTTACTTCGGTATTCGGATACTTTATCTGCATTGCCATGGGTTTTGAATCCGTAACCAGCATTTATATTGCCGTAGCATTGACCTTCTCCAGTACCATTATCATCGTTAAGCTGCTTTCTGATAAAAAAGAAATACAGTCGCTTCACGGACAAATTTCCATTGGTTTTCTAATTGTACAGGATATTGTAGTGATTCTGGCCATGATTGTACTCTCAGCCATGGGTACTCAAAGCGACTATTCTGTGGTGGAGGAAATAGCCTGGGTGATTGTAAAAGGGGTTGCCATGATAGTTGGTGTAATCTTACTGATTCGCTATGTAATGCCCCGCCTTACCAGCCTGATGGCCCGAACCCAGGAATTGCTGGTTTTATTTGCGCTGGCATGGGCCATTGCACTGGCGGCATTCAGCGACTATCTTGGTTTTAGCAAAGAAGTAGGCGCTTTTCTTGGGGGTATATCATTGGCTTCCACATCCTACCGTGAAGTAATTTCGGGAAGGCTGGTTTCGTTACGCGACTTTTTGCTGCTGTTTTTCTTTATCCACCTGGGAAGCCAGGTTGATCTTTCACTGGTGGGAGAGCAGATTGTTCCGGCATTGATTCTTTCCGCTTTTGTGCTGATTGGCAACCCCATTATTGTCATGATCATCCTTGGCATCATGGGATACAGGAAAAGAACCGGATTTCTGGCTGGTTTGAATGTGGCGCAGATATCGGAGTTCTCGCTGATTTTAGCTGCTCTGGGACTTTCTTTAGGCCAGATTGATGAAAAAACCCTGGGTCTGATTACGCTGGTGGGATTGATAACCATTGGTATATCTACTTATCTTATCAATTATTCGCACCAGTTGTTTGAGCGGGTTGCCCCGTTACTCAATATTTTTGAGAGAAGTAATCCCTATAGCGAAATCTCAGACGAAGAGGTTGTAAATAATCCTTTTGATGTGATTATCTTCGGACTGGGAATGTACGGTAATAATATTGCTAAAAGTCTTGAAGCACAAGGTTTCCGGGTGTTTGGAGTTGACTTTGACCCCCGCAATGTTAAGCGGTGGAACCGTAAAGGACGGACAGCGCAATACGGCGATGCCGACGACCCGGAATTGATGGAGATCCTTCCCGGAAATACCCAGTGTGTTATTTCGACATTGCCTGATAAGGCTATCAATCTTGCCTTGATTAAATACCTGCGCAATATAGATTATAAAGGAAAAATTGCGGTCACTTCATACTATGGACGCACTGCCAAAGAGCTGGAGCTGGCGGGTGCTGATCTTATTTTACTTCCTTTTGTGGATGCTTCTGAAAACATTGTGGGAAAACTTAAGTCGCTTAGGATGCGGGGAAGAGATAGCTAATGTATTTAATGATTAATGAGTAGAGACGAGAGAAAAGTGAAAAGTGAAAAGAGAAAAGTGAAAAGAGATGAGTGAGTTAAGTTTAAAGAATGCAAATTTCAGACTGTACAATTTAGAATGGGAACTTTCATCAAGAGCACTTCCCTAATTCAGAACAACGACCAAAGCATAGTTGATGGTGCGAAAAAATAAAAACCTTATTTTATTCCATTAACCTTAGTAGAATTATCAGTTACCAAATTAAATTAACGCTGCGATAAAAATATGTATTGAAGCTAACATGCCGATGTCAGCGTAATTGAAAGAAACGAGAATAGAGACTAAAGATGAGAGAATAGGTGAAAGTTCAAAGGCGAATGCTTAAAGGAAATAGATATGTGACAAGTGAGCCTGAAAGGCTCAAACATGAATAGCCCGGGGTGAAGTGACATAGCCATCAGGCTGTGGAACGGAACCCCGGGTATAGAGACGCAAAGATAAAATGGCGCTGCGAAAAAATATCAATTAAAAGCACGCTGTTGATGACAGCGCAAAGGCAAAACAGGGATGAGAAGAGAGAGGTGAAAAGAAAATAACAGATAATTCAAAATATCTTCTTAAATGAAGATAAATTTGGTTATCTGCAATAAAGCGGATATATTTGCAATAAAAATTATGACGGGTATCATCACAGGAGATATCGTAGGTTCGCGCAGGGTGAAAAATCCTGAACAGTGGCTGGGAACACTGAAGGAATACTTTGGCACGTTGGGAGATGAACCTGAAGTGTGGCAGTTTTTCAGGGGCGACAGTTTTCAGGTGGAAGTTTCGGATGTGCTTCGTGTCCTGGAGGTTGCCCTTCGCATCAAAGCACTGGTGAAAAGCATCAAAGGGCTGGATGTTCGGATGGCTATTGGTATTGGCAGCAAATCATATGCTGCAACGAGTATAACCGAATCCAATGGTGAAGCTTTTGTTTTTTCGGGCAAGCTGTTTGAACAGATGAAAAAAAAGACCCTTGCCGTGAAAACTCCCTGGGAAGATGTTGATGAGCAAATTAATATTTGTCTGGATCTGGCCCTTCTTGTAATGGATAAATGGAGTGTGAGTTCTGCAGAAGTGGTCCAGCTCACACTCGCCTTTCCGGATGCTACGCAGACAGAGTTGGGCAAAAAGCTGGATATCAGCCAGGGAAGGATTAGTGACCGGCAGCGCAGAGCTGGTTTGGAAGAGATACTGCGCATGGAAAAACATTTCAGAAAACTGATAGACCCTAAATTGTCCTGACAATGATGTTATTTTTAAAGATATTACTTGCTCATTTAATAGGAGATTTTGTGCTTCAGCCCGATAGCTGGGTGCAAAGTAAAAACCTGAAAAAATACAGCTCGTCCAAGCTTTATCTTCATCTGCTGGTGCATGCCGTCTTACTGGCTGTTTTCCTGGGGTTTGATACGCGCTACTGGCTGGGATATGCAATTATTATTCTTTCGCATTTCCTGCTGGATGTTTTCAAAATATGGACCCAACGGTTTCGACCACGTAGTCGGTTTATGTTTATGGTAGATCAGATATTGCATATTCTGGTCATCGTATTGGTAGTGTCATTTTATGAGCCCGTAATGGTTTCTTTTGAAGGGATTCTGACCTACAAAATGCTACTGCTGGTAACCTGCCTGGTGGTAGTGACGTTTGTGGCAGGCGTGGTTGTAAAAGTATTCATCGCCCGATGGAATCCTGATGTAATTGGTGATAAAGATCTTACCAAGGACAAAGCGGGGTATATCATTGGTATCCTGGAACGGCTGCTGGTTTTCGTCTTTGTTGTTTTAGGACGCTGGGAAGCCATAGGTTTTCTTATTGCAGCCAAATCGGTTTTTCGTTTCGGGGATTTGAAAGAACCCAGAGAACGGATGTTGACTGAATATATTCTTATTGGAACACTGGCCAGTTTTGGTGTGGCCATTCTGATTGGACTGGCTTATTTACAGCTGGTAACCATGCATGCATAACCATCCACTTACCATCCACTTACCTGTGCATTTTTTACTTGTATCGTATAAGAGAAACTTCAGGCAAAAGCAATATCCCTTCAAAGATATGTCTGTACAAATGCTCAGAAAACCATGGAGCAAGCATATAGCCTTTTGAACCCAGCCCGTTAAAAACGTACAATCCTTTATGGAAAGGATGTTCCCCCAGTATAGGTCGTCGATCGGGAATGGTTGGGCGGAAACCGTAATATGTGCCTGTAATATCCAATCCCGCTTTATCTCCTTTTTCCTGAATCAGTTCCTGAAATCCGTTGCTGAGTTGCTGAATACCTTCCGGTGTATTTCCATCTTCCCGACTGTGTTCGTATGTTGCCCCCACTTTAAAGGATTGCCCTCCCTGTGGCAGGATGAAAATCTTCCGGGAAATGGCCTGCTGGTTGCTCAGTAAAGGATGGTGAAGTTTCAGTAGCTGGCCTTTTATCGGGTTGACAGGGAGCCATTGAAACCAGGGGTTTTCAACAGACCGTATGCCCTGACAAAATATTACATGACCATAATTATCTCCTTTGTAAGACCATCCTTTCCGGGAGGGTTGCAAGAGTTTATAATCAAAGGAATCAGAACGCAATAGTTCTTTCTGAAATAAAAACTTCCGGGTCGTTTCGATGAAAACTTCCACATCCACGCGTGCAGCATTTTGTATTACCCCTCCACCCCATGGAGCGTGCGTAAGGAGAGGGGCGGGGGATGGGGCTTCTTCCATAAAGAATGGTCCGCTTTCTTCTTCCTGCCTGCGCCGGTTCCACAGGTCTGTATCTTCCTGATGATGAAAACTGCGGAAAATTTTCAGGGGATGAAAAAACCTGGAGGAGGTTATTTCCTCCAGATTTTTATATACTTTCACCGCCTCCGGAACTAGCTTTTCTGCCATCCAGCTAAGGCCAAAATGTTTTACCACTACCGGATTGATCAATCCTGATGCTACTGCCGAAGATTTTTTTCCTGCTTCCGCATCAATAAGCAAAAAAGGTTTTTGGTTTTGCCATAACCGAAATGCCATAAGCGTTCCTGCTAGGCCACCGCCTACAATGAGAGTTTTGCGGAAATTCATACCATGATAATTGATTGCCGATTCTTAGTCCTATTATTAAATGATTATCCGCAATCTTGTCATAATATTCAATGGGGCTAAAGCCCCCTGTTCTTTTTAAGCCTTTCGAATCCGTCAGTTAAAACTGACGGCAATGTATAACAGCAATTCCTGGTATTCATTGCCGCTGGCTTTAGTCACCGGTATATGATATTGCTACAAATCAAGGACATTATAATCAGTTAAGTTTATCCTTAAACAGCTTCCTGAGTTTTTCCATCTTGGGTCCAATGACAAAAGTGCAATAGGGCTGACTGGGATTATTCTGGTAATACTCCTGATGGTAATCTTCTGCTACATAAAAAGCAGTCATGGGAGCTATCTCGGTTACCAGCGGGTCGTCCCAAAGATCCGATGCATCGATTTCTTTGAAAACTTCACGGGCAGTCTTTTCCTGCTGCTCGTTGTGATAAAATATTACGGAACGATATTGAGTACCAACATCGGCTCCTTGCCGGTTGAGTGTAGTAGGGTCGTGCAGATGGAAGAAAATTTCAAGAATTTCACGGAAGCTGATGATTTCAGGATCAAATTTCAATTGCACCACTTCGGCGTGTCCCGTGCGTCCGGAGGTTACCTCGCGATAGGCAGGATTTTTTACGGTACCACCACTGTATCCGCTGGTAACCGATTCAATGCCTTTTACCTCCATAAAAACAGCGTCAAGGCACCAGAAGCAACCACCACCCAAAGTGGCGACCTGAAGGTTGTCATTAAGATTTTCTGTAGAATGATTCATAAGATTTGAGGTTTTGGTCTGAGTTGGATTGCATGACAGCAACAAGATTGTAATGAGGGGCAAAAAGAACTTTTTAAATGCTTTCATTGTTCGTGGTATTGGGTTCATGCGTGTGAACAGTTAATTTCGCGCTAAAGTTCAGCTTTGCATTGTTAAATAAGTATTAATAACTTTATCTTTGCCCCAAAAAAATGCAGTTTGTAATCAGCTTTGCCTATTTTGCACTACTGGGATTCCTGATAACAAGGTTGTCGTTTTTCCGAAATATACCGCGATTATCCACAAGATTGCTTTTGGTCTTTTTTACTCTGAAGGTATTGGCCGGCTCCATGCTCATCTTTATCTATACCTGGTATTACGAAGACCCACTCACAGCTGATGTTTACAAGTACTTTTCTGACGGGCAAATCATGTTTGAGGCCATCAAAGACCATCCTTTGGATTATCTGAGGATGCTGACCGGGATTGATGCTTCGGCTCCTCATCTGGCAAAGTATTATGAAGAGATGAATTTCTGGTTCAGACCCTGGGAGTCTCCCGTTTATAATGATAACCGTTTGGTTATCAGGTTCAATGCATTTGCTTTCCTGTTTTCCTTTGGACATATTTTCGTTCATAATGTCTTTATCAACTTTCTGTCTTTTACAGGATTGGTGGCGTTGTATAAGTTTCTGATCAGGCACATTGACAGTGATAAACTGCCCTGGCTGGCACCAGGTATTTTTCTGTTTCCCAGTCTCTTGTTCTGGGGTTCAGGTATTTTGAAAGAAGGTCTGCTGCTATGGGCTCTGGGTTGCTGGTTACTTTCTCTGGATAATATACTTACCCAGCGTAAAGCTATAACCCTTCCATCTTTGTTGCTGATTGTTTTTACCGGCATTCTTGTGTTGCTTAAACCCTATACCCTGGTTTTCTTGCTTCCCTGCATCACGGTTTTTTATCTTTCCCGCAATTTTCCTCCTGTATTGATGCATTTGAGTTATTTCGGAGCTATAGTTTTGCTTGTTGCGGGGGGATTTGCTCTGACTTCCCTATTTTCTTCTTATGATGCACTGCAGGTTATTGCCGGCAAGCAGAATGACTTTATCAATCAATCCCTTTTACATGATGCAGGAAGTATGCTGCATGCCCGATACCTGGAACCCGATCTTTTGATGATGGCTGTTGAGTTTGTCCGGGGTTTCTTCAATACACTCCTGAGGCCGCATTTGTTTGAAGCTTATTCATTTGTTACCCTAATGGCAGCCGTTGAAAATGCCATCATAATTTTCCTGTTATTATACATGGTTTGGAAATTTGACAGGAAAAAACTTTCATTGCCAGGTATTCAGTGGGCCGGATTTTGGTTTGTATTATTGTTTATGGGATTTGTTGGGCTGGTATCACCTGCTCATGGTGGACTCGTAAGATACAAGATTCCCGCTCTTCCGTTTCTATGGTTGTTTTTTGTGCAGATGAGCCGATTGCCTCATATAAAAAATGGAAATCCTTTTAATAGCATCAGTATTCCCAAAATATTTAATAAGTAAAAACCGCTATTCTTGTTCGGGAAAATCATTAACCTTTTTCGAAAATTTGCGTATCAACATAATAAAAAAAGTTGCAAAAGCAGAATTTTCATAAGCAAGGAATGTGTAATGCCTGGGGCAAAAAGTTTTCGCAAGTATTCGTCACCATGCAGATTTTAATACGTACTTTTAATAAAATATAATATCATGTCCAGAAATGTTTTTATTACAGGAGCCAGCAGCGGAATCGGGTATGCCTGTGCCGAACAATTTGCCCGCAAAGGTTATAACCTCATTCTTAATGCCAGGCGTGAAGAACGAATTGTTGAACTTTCTGACAGATTGCAAAAGGAGTATGGAATTAAAGTTCGCAAACTCATATTTGATGTAAGAGACCGTGATTCAGTTTTTGCTGCTGTGGAAAGCCTGAATGGATGGGAGAAAGAAGTTGACATCCTGATAAACAATGCCGGACTGGCACTGGGATTGGCTGAATTGCCCGAAGGGAATAT
Source organism: Sphingobacteriia bacterium (assembly GCA_011390575.1). Taxonomy (GTDB): domain Bacteria; phylum Bacteroidota; class Bacteroidia; order Bacteroidales; family UBA7960; genus SKVR01. The sequence goes on along the minus strand of JAABSE010000017.1, from coordinate 10,146 downwards.
GGATGACTGGGAGCAAATGATTGATACCAATGTGAAAGGCTTGCTCTATGTAAGCAAAGCCTTGATTCCCGGAATGAAGATACGCAAAAACGGTCATATTTTCAATGTAGGTAGCATTGCGGGGAGAGAAACCTACCTTAAAGGCAATGTTTACTGTGCAACCAAACACGCCGTTCACAGCCTGTCGAAAGCCATGCGTCTTGAACTGGTTAGTCATAACATCAAAGTAAGCCTTATAAGCCCGGGAGCTGTAGATACTGAATTTTCTAAAGTAAGGTTTAAGGGGGATGAAGATACGGCAAAGAATGTTTACCGTGGGTTTGAGCCCCTGAGAGCGGAAGATATTGCACAATGTATTGTCTTCTGTGCCGAACTGCCTCCGCATGTAAATGTTGATGATATGCTTGTTATGCCCACTGCCCAGGCTTCAGCAACAATTATACATAAAAGCTCTGACTGATTTTGCCCTATTGTTTACATAAATTAAAATTATTTTGTATTATTCGCAAACTTATCGTTAATTTGTAAACAAAAGGGGTTATTCATAATTAAATATAGATTTATCACATAGATTCATTAGGGTACAGGACAAAAAATATTACCAATGGCAGAAACAATACAAGTAATCATTGTTGACGATCACAAGCTGGTAACAGATTGTATAGGTTTATTTTTAAAGGGAGCGCGGGATATAGAAGTTGTGGGCGTCGCCCATAGCGGAAAGGAGACCCTGACCCTGTTAAAAAAACAATCACCCCAGGTTATTCTGGTTGATATCAGCATGCCTGAAATGTCTGGTATTCAGCTTACAGAAGCTATCAAGAAAAAATATCCCAACACACGGATCCTTATCTTGTCAATGCATTCTGACTATAACAATATCTCTGATGCCATTGATGCAGGAGCTGATGGTTATGTGCCCAAAGATGTATCTTCAGAAGAACTGGTTGAAGCAATCCATACGGTTTCCAAAGGGAAAAACTATTTCCATTCTACCATATCGGACGAAATTGTAAAGAATTATGCCAACAAACGTCAGAAGAGCGATAGCATTCTGCCACAATTAACCCGTCGTGAGCTGGAAGTATTGCAACTTTTTGCTGAAGGATTTAACAATTCAGAGATCGCTGATAAGTTATTTTTGAGCGTTCGCACCATTGAGTCGCATAAAAATCACATCCTGCAAAAAACCAATATGAAAAATTCAGTTGAATTGATAAAATTTGCCATCAAAAACAAGATCATAGAAATTTGATGTAACACCATTACAAGATATCAGCGCCTCAAAACCTTATTTGGTTTTGGGGCTTTTTTGATGCTAAATGGTCTTTTCGGGGGGGCTAAATTGCAGGAAATAAATATCCTTATTTCGGGCTAATTGTCTGTACAGTAGCGGACAGGTAGATTACCAACCGTATTTTGGCAGGGAAAAAATTCAGTGTAACACGACAAATAATCGCGTAGAATTACGGTTTTCTGGATGTCTTAACTGCCGTAAATTTGATTAAAAATTAACAGAATATGATCGACACCCGAATTATCATAGCAGAAAGCAGCGATATCATGTTAAATGGTATTGTGGAGATTCTCAAAGAGAGTCCGCATTTGCAGGTGGTGGGTCAGGCACTGAAATATAACCATCTGTGTAATACCATTGAGCAGGTTCAGCATGATATGGTAATTCTGGGGCCCATGATAACCGACAGGTTTAGCCACCAGCTGATGGGATATCTTTTAAACCGCTTTCCTGATATTAAAATTGTCCAGATAGACCTGGATGATGATCTGGATATTATTCTTCAGAAAATACAGAAAGTGACGCTCAATCTTGAAGTTTGATTTGATTTGTTTATATGATTTGATTTTGTTTGTTTAGTTTGTTTTGTTTTTGTTTTTGGGTTTGTAATGTTTTGTAAAACTCTCTTCATGATTTGCAAAACCGTAAAAAGCAGGCGATGGGTGGTTCCGGAGTCTGCTTTTTCTTTTTAGTAAAACCTTACGGACTGATTTGCTCTCTTTGCTCATTTATTTGATATGAATTTTCCCGGGGCAGGGTCACAAAAAACTTTGTTCCTTTACCTGGCTCACTTTCCATTCTGATCTGGCCGCTATTAAGTTCGATGATTTTTTTTACTGTAGAAAGCCCAAGCCCTTCTCCGTCTCCTTTTTCGGGATACAAACGATAAAACAGTTCAAATACCTTTTCGTGGTGCCTGGATTCGATACCCATACCATTGTCTTCCATGCAATAAGTAACACTGTTTTCTGTTTGTTCCCCACTTATTTTGATGATACATTTCCGGGTATTATCTCTGTATTTTATGGCGTTGGAAAGCAGGTTGGAAAAGGCCTGATTGATCATTTGTTCGCTCCCCCAGCAGTTGGGTAGTTGCGACACTTCAATGATGATATGAGAGTTTTTAAGCTGGTACTCATTGGTTTTTATTACTTCTGTCACCAAATCATGCATATCTATTGCTGCCGGATCTTTAACCTTTCTTCCAAGTCTGCTATAGGCAAGCAGTCCTTTCAACAGCCGATCCATTTTCTCAATGCTCAGGTTGATGTATTCAAACGATTCGTAGATTTCTTTTTCAACAGGCAAAATTTTCCCGGCAAGCCCGTCAAAGTCATACTCTTTATAAAGCTTGATGATTTCCTTAAGGGAATACTGCAACTCACCACTGAAGCCTTTGATGTTTACCAGGGGTGAGCGCAGGTCATGACTTGTAATAAATACAAGTTGCTCCATCTCTCTGTTTTTAATTTTCAGATCAGCATTGAGGAGCCTGATAACTTCTTCTGCTTTTTTTCTTTGGGTGGTTTCCTGTATCTGGATTACCCATTGGGTTTTGGTATCCAGGTATGATTGTACAGCGGTAATATTGATTAGTCCCCAGATAATCTGTTCGCGAATATTAACCATCCGGATTTCTGCTTGTTTCTCCAGCCCTTTTTCCTTATTAGCCGATTTAAATAAATCCCTGATGAAGGGTTCGTCACCCTTCACAAGGAAATGAGTAAGAGTTTTTTCCATCACATATTCCATAGGGTAACCGAGCATCTTACAGAACCCGTTGTTGACATTGATAAATGTGCCATCTTCATTTACCAGCGCAATTCCTGTGGCAGTAAAGTTAAAAACGGTTTCAAACAGGCTTTGGGTGTTGCGAAGGAGCTCTTTCTGTGACTTGCGGTGCGTGATTTCCCTGCTGATTCCGGCGATTCTGTCAACTTTTCCTTGTTGGTTTTTTATAAGAATAGTGGTGATTTCAACATCAACATAACTGCCATCCTTTCTGGGTTGACGATACTCTCCCGTGAGAACCTTCATTGTTTCATCACCCTTTTCAAAATGCGATACCCTGGGCTGAAGGTGGTTAACAATGTATTGATAGTCTTCTTTATGCAGTGAGGCTCGAAAATCTTCCTGCATGGCCTCGTCTACGGTCAAGCCCCTGAGTTGATACACAGAGGGGCTTATATAAGTGAACTTTTGTTCTGTCAGGTTTAATTCCCAGATAACATCCGGGATATGCTTCTCTATCAGCTCCTTTAAAACAGGATTTATGGGTTGTTTAAAGGTGGCTGTCTCTTTTTCTGCATCTTCCCTGTGCGTTTTCATTGCATTCGTGCATTAGTCAGAAACATATACAGCTATTGGTTTTCCTGTTGGTTTTATTATTTAATCAGTCAAATTCTTGATGAATATATGCCTACGTTTTTTCAACCTGTATTAATTACCATGTTAATAAAGGATGATTGTTTACTCCTCCTTAGCGGAGAGATTCTGGTCCCAGTGACGATGGTTGATTTCATCCATTACCTGATGAAACTTTTCTTTTTCTTCCTGGAAAGGTCTGTGGGCAGAATTTTCAAACCAAATCAGGTCTTTCCCTTCGGGGGCATATAGTTCATTAAAATATAATTCAGCCAACACATGGGAAACAATGATGTCATGTCTTCCTACAAGAAAATACACCGGTACCTCAATGGAGGGAGCTTCAACAAGCAGGTCAAGTTCTTTTAAATCCTCCCATAGGGTTTCGATGCTAAAATAGGGATTAAGCAAAAGGTTGATGCGAACCATCAGGGGATAAACGGGAGACAAAAGGATGGTTCTGATTTCGTCCAGATCAACATAAGGTCTTTCAAAGCGTGAATCGTGCACAATTCCACCGAACCGGTAAACCCATTTTCGAACGGTAAGAGCATTGCTGATGGAATAATTATCGGGTAGCGTGTCAATTTCGGACAGTTGCCTTAGGGCTCTTCGGTTATTTTTTTCTTCTGCTTTTTGCCAGACATATTCGAAGGCCAGTCTTTCATTCAGGAAGGGATTGACACTTTGTCCGGTAGAAATGTAGGCATGAAGGGTTTCGGGATAGCGTGAAGCATACAGAGCGCCGAGATTACTCCCCCACGAATGGCCCCAGATAAAAACTTTTTCCACCTGTAGCTTTTCCCGGATATATTCTACCAGTTCTCGGGTGTCACTCACAAATTGTTCGATATTCATGTTTTCGGCACCAATATCGGTTTGAAAGGATTTTCCGGTACCTCTTTGCTCCCAGTATACTATAGTAAATGATTTTTCCAGCTCCCTCATGGATTCTGTGAAGGGTTCGAAAGGAAGCATGGGAAATCCGGGGCCTCCGTGTAAATACAACAAAACAGGATTATCGGGGTTTTTACCGTTGATGAGGACGGCCTGTTTTACATCTCCCAGTTTCACCATTTCAAAATGATGAACCTGTCTTTCACTAAATGCGGCAAATCTTTGTTTGGAAGAACATGATGAAAACAATGCAATGGATAGCAGTAATAATATTGAGGGGAAAAGATTCAGTTTTAAATTCATATAAAATTTTGATGTGTTGGTTTTTGAATAGTAAAATTCCTGGCGGTTTTTACAATTGAATAACAACCTGAGCAGCTTAAAGTTTTAGGGCTGTGCGCACGATAATAGCCAAAAATAGGCAAATATTTTTAGTCCTGAGTACAAGAAACACTGAATTTTAATAACTCACAGGTAGTCCTTGCGGAGATAGCTGTTTTGCCGGTTGTATGTATCGATGTGCAGTCCGAAAATAGCTAAGTTGCCATTAGTGGTCGATAAAGAGTGCGGAAGAATCTACGATATTCATAGCTGTCCTCAGCAAGACGGACTCTGCTTGAATCTTGTTGATTTTTGCCTTTTAATATCAGCAATGAGTTGTATATTTGCAGTCACTAAAAACCCCGTACAATTTAACAGATAAAATTCTGTTGTAATTACAGTTAACCATACTTGATACGGGGTAATTACTTTTTAATGAACCGGCAAACTTGAAAAAACTACATTCTTTAGTTCTTCGCACTTATGCAGGTCCCTTTGTAATGACTTTTTTCATTGCATTGTTTATCCTGCTGATGCAGTTTCTTTGGAAGTATATTGATGACCTGGTGGGAAAAGGTCTTGAATGGTATATTGTTGGAGAGTTGCTTTTTTATGCTTCAGCAACATTTGTTCCTCTCGCGCTTCCGTTGGCTATTTTGCTCTCCTCTATCATGACCATGGGCAGCCTGGGCGAGAATTATGAGCTTGTAGCCCTCAAATCTGCCGGTGTTTCTCTTACACGAATCATGTGGCCTCTCATTGTTATTTCATCCTTTTTTGTACTGGCTGCATTTTATTTCTCCAACAATGTATTGCCCGTAGCCAATTTAAAGATGATGTCGTTGCTCTATGATGTCAGGCAGCAACGGCCAGCCTTCAATATTATGGAAGGGGTTTACTACAAAGGCATTGATAATTTTGTAATACGTGTGGAAGAAAAAGATGGAGATGGCAGTATATTGCGAAACATCAAAATCTATGACCATACCGAAAGAAGGGGAAATACCAATGTAACCATGGCCGAATGGGGTACCATGACCATGACTGAGGATAAATCTTATCTCGTGCTTACCCTCTATAACGGTTCCAATTACCAGGAAGTAGAACCCCGGGACTCAAGGGATCTCTCCCGGCCTCTTCAGCGCACTTATTTTGAAGAACAGGTGCGAAAGTTTGACTTGAGTGGTTTTGCCCTGGCCCGTACTGATGAGGATTTGTTCAGATCTAATTTCAGGATGCTGAATATCAATCAATTGCTTCATTATGAAGACTCATTATCCTTAATAATCAAAGAAAGACAACAGGATTTTGTTAAAAATTCTTTCGATAAACTCTATTTTTATGGGACCCTCGATAGCCTTACAAAAGCATCCATGGACACCCTCCAAGAGTTGAAACTTCCTGATTTAATGTCCATTGAAAGGACAAACCACAGAAGGCTGGCTGCTGAGGCTGCTCTTAACAATGTAAGGCAGTTGAAAGAAAGTGCACTTTTTAACCAGGAAGATACACGCAACCGGAAAAAGGGGCTGGCAAGATACCAGATAGAATTTCACCGTAAATTTACCCTTTCCTTTGCCTGCCTGGTTTTGTTCATGATTGGAGCACCCCTGGGGGCTATAATCCGAAAGGGTGGCTTTGGCCTTCCTGTTGTGGTTTCGGTCCTGTTTTTCGTCTTGTTTCACGTGATGTCTATCACCGGTGAAAAGTTTGTCAGAGAAGGAGTGCTGGAGGCATGGCAGGGGATGTGGATGTCGATATTGTTTTTTCTACCCATAGCAATTGTTCTTATCATCCAGGCTACTACTGATTCATCACTGATGGATATGGATAGCTACCTGGCAAGAATTGCACGATTCAAAACAAAAGGCTTACTTTTTGCCAGGAAACGCAAACTACAAAATGAGGATTCTTCAGTTAACCAATAAAATACCTTATCCTCCCAAAGACGGAGGAGCCATCGCTACACTTAACATGTCAAGGGGGCTGGCAGATTTAGGGCATGAGATTACCATTCTGGGGATGAATACCTCAAAGCATTATTTCGATCTTAATAATATACCGGACGAACTTAAAGAAGCTATTTCCTTCAGGGAAGTTATGGTGGACACCAGGTTGAGCCACAGGGCTGCATTGAAAAATCTGCTTTTTTCTGATAAACCCTATAATGCTGAAAGGTTTTTTAATGACGAATTCAACGCCAGATTAAAGCAACTTTTACAAACAGAAGAATTTGATATTATACAACTGGAAGGATTGTACCTGGCTTATTATATTGATACCATTCGCAAATACAGCAAAGCAAAAATTTCTCTGAGAGCCCATAATATTGAACATGAAATATGGGAACGCAATGCATTACAGGAAAAATCTCTGCTGAAGAGAATATACCTCAGAATATTAGCCCGAAGAATCCGCAGTTTTGAAATAAACGTGCTGAATCATTACGATCTGCTAATCCCCATAACCGAAAGAGATGCAAAGCAATTTACCATGTTTGGTAATAAAAAGCCCAGCCTGGTCATTCCCGCAGGTTATGATACTTCACGTTTGCAGCCCCAGCCTGAAAAGATAAACTTTCCTTCAGTGTTTTTTATCGGTACGCTTGACTGGTTTCCCAACCAGGAAGGTTTGGTATGGTTTGTTAACAAAGTATGGCCAAAACTCAGGGAAAAACACCCCGGGCTGATGTGTCATGTGGCAGGCAGAAATGCCCCGGAATGGATTGTTTCATTGTTTGAAAAAACGCCCAACGTCAACTACCTGGGTGAGATTGATGATGCATATGCATTTATCAACGAAAATGCGGTTATGATCGCCCCCTTGTTCTCGGGAAGTGGTATGCGTGTGAAAATTATTGAAGGGATGGCTTTGGGAAAAACTATTGTGACTACTACAATTGGTGCAGAAGGCATTGGGGTGTTGCCCGGACATAACGTCCTTATTGAAGATGATGAATATGAGTTTGCCGCCAGAATTGATGAACTGTTGAACAACAGGCAGCTTTTTGATTCCATTGGGCGCAATGCCATCAAATTTGTAAAAGAGAATTACGATAATCATAAAATATCTGTCTCTTTGGCTGAGTTTTATAAAAATCATTTACAAGCATGATATTGAACGATTCTTACCTCTTTACAGCGTTTGTGGTGTTGTTTTGGCTTAGCGTGGCATACATCTTTTATTCCTATGCTTTGTTTCCTTTATTCATTCAGCTAAAAGCAGGTAAGAAAAAAATACAAGCCCGACAATATTCCCCCGAAGATGATTTGCCCGGGGTGAGCATCCTTATATCAGCTTTCAATGAGGAGGAAGTAATCGAAAGTAAAATCCGCAGTGTTTTTAATACCCGTTACCCGGTTTCCAAACTGGAAGTCCTCATAGGTTCAGATAATTCAACGGATAAAACCAACGAAATTGTGGAAAAACTCATGTCCGAGTTTCCGTCTGTCCGGTTTTTTCCCTTCCGGCAAAGACGAGGCAAAGGCAATGTGGTAAATGAACTGCATCAAAACTCAACAGGAAGCATAATAATCCTTACCGATGCCAATGTAATGCTTGAAGAGAACACTCTTTTTGAGCTGGTTAAGTATTTTAAAGACGAAAGGGTAGGTCTGGTGGATACCCGTATGATGAACACCAATATGCACCCCAGTGGCATCTCTTACCAGGAAAAAGCCTACATTTCACGTGAGGTTTTGATCAAACAACATGAGAGCATCCTGTGGGGCACAATGATGGGGCCTTTTGGCGGCTGCTTTGCTATCAGAAGTGAACTGTATGAGCCGGTACCCAAAAATTTTCTGGTAGACGACTTCTATATCAACATGAAAGTGCTTGAGAAAGGCTACCAGTGTATCAACAACCTCAATGCCCTGGTGTTTGAGGATATATCCAACAACCTTTCGGATGAATTCAAACGTAAAGTGCGAATTTCTACCGGCAACTTTCAAAATCTGCAACGCTTTTCTAACCTTTTGTGGCATCAAACCAAAGGTCTTTCCTTTTGTTTTATTTCTCATAAAGTAATGCGCTGGACAGGACCCTTTTTTCTCTTGCTGGCATTCCTGACCAATGCCTGGCTTGCTACCCGCAGCGAGGTTTATTTTTATATTTTTATTTTACACTGCTCTTTGTTTGTACTACCTTTGCTTGACCTTATATTCAGGAGTGCAGGAGTACACATAGCAGTATTACGCTTCGTAACGCATTTTTACAGTATGAACCTTGCTTTGTTTGCAGGTTTTTTCAAATCTTTAAAAAAAATTGAATCGAATGTTTGGAAACCAACCAAAAGAAATCAGGCCTGACGAAATTGTGCTGAACAAGATTGAGGAGGCCATCGAAGATATAAAAGCCGGAAAGGTTGTTATTGTGGTAGATGATGAAAACAGGGAGAATGAAGGAGATTTTGTTGCTGCTGCTGAAACCATTACCCCGGAAATAGTCAATTTTATGGCTACCCATGGGCGTGGACTGATTTGCGCTCCTATCACCCGCCAGCGATGCGACCAGCTCAACCTGGATCTCATGGTACCTCAAAATACCGCTTTGCACGAAACTCCCTTTACTATTTCTGTTGACCTGATAGGTTACGGCTGTACTACTGGTATTTCTGCCAGCGACAGGGCAAAAACCATCAAAGCGCTGGCCGATAAAGATATCAAACCCGGAGAACTGGGTCGTCCCGGGCATATATTCCCTTTGCGTGCCCGCGAAGGAGGCGTATTGCAAAGAGCCGGACATACTGAAGCTGCCATCGACCTTTCACGAATGGCTGGACTGGACCCCTCAGGGGCACTCGTGGAAATCATGAACGAGGATGGCTCTATGGCCCGTTTGCCTGAGCTTATGAAAATTGCCCGCAAGTTCAACCTGAAAATCATTTCCATTGAAGACCTTATCGCTTACCGCATAAAAAATGAAAGCCTGATTTCACAGGAAATAACCGTTGACCTGCCTACCGAGTGGGGGGATTTTAAAATTACAGCGTTCAAACAAACCACCAACGGCAAAATCCACCTGGCCCTCACCAAAGGTGTGTGGGATGAGAACGAAGAAGTGCTGGTACGGGTCCACTCATCTTGTGTAACGGGTGATATCTTTGGATCCTGCAAATGCGACTGTGGCAGTCAACTCCACAAAGCCATGCAAATGGTGGAAGAAGAAGGAAAAGGAATTGTGCTTTATATGAACCAGGAAGGTCGCGGAATTGGTCTTTTAAACAAACTCAAAGCTTATCACCTGCAGGAAAAAGGGATGGATAC
>JAABSE010000177.1 GCA_011390575.1 Sphingobacteriia bacterium | reverse complement strand
AAAAGATGGGAGACCCGTTTGCTGAAGAATCAGATCTGGGACCCCAGGCGCAGGAAAAACTCAGGGATGAATTGCACCAGCAGGTTCAGGATAGTATTGAAAAGGGTGCAAAATGCCTTCTGGGAGGGAATGTCCCCGAAAAGAAGGGTGCCTGGTATCCACCCACAGTACTTGTGGATGTACAGCCGGGAATGCCGGCCTACCATGAAGAATTGTTCGGGCCCGTAGCCGCTCTCATCAAGGCAAAGGACGAAGCAGATGCCATCCGCATTGCCAACGACAGTGTGTTTGGATTGGGTGCAGCCATCTTTACGTCAGACAAAGCCAGGGGAGAAAGAATTGCAGCAGAGCAACTCAATGCAGGCTGCTGTTTTGTCAATGATTTTGTGAAATCTGATCCGAGGATGCCTTTTGGCGGAATCGGTGAAAGTGGCTATGGAAGGGAGCTTTCCTACCTGGGTATCCGCGAGTTTGTGAATGTAAAGACGGTGTGGGTGAAGTAATAATCTGTAAATTACCATATCAATCACCAGTAAACCCTTAGCGAAGATCAAACCTATCATGATGTAGAGGTCGAGGTTGATGTTGAGATTAAGGCTTAGGCTTTGCCCGGGCCCTTTGTTTAAACTATTAGCTCTCCGGTTCTTGCCAGCAAAACCGGATCTATTTTCAGGATTCTGACCATCAGCTGATACAGCTTCGGGTTATAGTCCTTAAACGTTTGGGCTTGTTCGAAAAAAACCTCTGCTGCTACAGCAAAAAATTCTTCTTTGTTGGTGGTGCCGTATTCTCTGAAAAACGCTACTGGGTGTGACGAAATACGGATTTTTTCTATTTCCTTTTTCGCTTCCCGGTCAAAAGCCATCATGATTTGCCGGTCGTAAAAATCATACTCCGGATTTTCAATGATATTAATCAATCGGAGTGCATGAGCCATTTCATGAAACCCAAGATGGATGCCATCGGCATGACTGCGAAATCCGTCTTTGAGATCTTTCCAGGATAATGCTATCAGCCCACCCAGATTTACTTCTCCTTTGTGGTATTTCCTTGTAATGGTTGAATAATAATTGTCAGGATAAATAAGGATGCGCCAGAAGTGTTTGAAATAAATATTGGGATAGCCAAAAGTAAGTTGAATGGCACTTCCGGCCACAAGTGCTTTCATTTCGGGAGTAATTTCTCTAATCCCACCCCTGGGGATAAACTTCTTTATGTCAATGAATCGTTGCACCCTTTTCTCAAACCGGATTTTGTTTTTATCACTTAACGCATTGTAAAAGGGAAAGTTTCGGGTAAGATAGGGCTGATATTTTCTTTCCATATTCCGGTAAAAGAGATACCGTTTCAGGTATTTTTTAACGAAAGATGCATTGATATAAACCAGGATATAATATATCAGTGCAAGCCCGAAGAACAGAAAAGTAAGAATTACAATCAGCGGTACGGGGGCTTCGGGTTGTTCCATAGACAGGTTTTTGAGGACAGCGGAGGCTAAGCTGGCTGCTTTGTTTCAGTCCTGATTTTTTAATGCGCCAAAGATATGTGATTTTTGTTTATTGATGTTGAAAAAGGATCTCTGCAGCCTCATCCAGTGTGGAACCAAATGAAATGATTCCTTCCGGGTGACCACCCATAACGATGATCTTGTGCTTTTCCACCTGCCCGCTTCCAAACAAACGTGCAATATCTTCTGCCATAGCGGGAGTGCCGTATTCAACGTCTTGTGATGTGGTTGGCACCTGATGGAGGAGTTTTTCCCACATGACTTTGTTGTGGATATGAATAACAGCGTTGCTTTCGGGTGATTGCTCATAGACAGCCGCATGGGAAAGCGATTCGGAAGAAGCCTCCACGGGTCCTTTGCAATACACCATATTACGGGCAAAGCTATACATGCTCACCAGGGTGTAGTGATTACTGTTGAGCTTTGAAAGGCCCCCTGTGGCCGAGCCGGTGATCACAAAAGTTCCGTCAGTATGCCGCAGGCTGATGTTCCCATAGCCTATACCGTTTTCATACTGCCCTATCCATCCCAGTGAAAAAAGCTTATCACGTATGAGATTTATCTCACGGACAAATTTTTCCTCCACCTCAGCCCTCTTTTCCCAATGGCAGTTAAATTTTATGTATCCTTCATTGATCATAGCACTTGTTTTTTCGGGAAAAGCTTCTGTATAGAATCTCTATCGGCATTGCAGATGCCACGTTCGGTGATAAGGCCGGTAACCAGGCGTGCAGGAGTAACATCAAAAGCGTAGTTGGCTGCCGGGCTGTTTTCGGGGCAGATGCGTACTTTTTTAACTTCATCCCCGCACCATCCTTCCACGTATTTCACCTCATCCGGATCTCTTTGCTCTATGGGAATATCTTTGACCCCGTCTGCCGTTTCCCAATCGATGGTGGAAGAGGGCAGGGCCACATAAAACGGGATGTTGTTATCCCGGGCGGCCAGGGCTTTCAGGTAGGTGCCTACCTTGTTGGCTACATCGCCGGTATGGGTGGTGCGGTCAGAGCCTACAATCACCAAATCCACCTTACCCTGCTGCATCAGGTAGCCCCCGGCATTGTCGGTAATGAGGGTGTGGGGCACGCCGTGGTTGCCCAGTTCCCAGCAGGTGAGGGCGGCACCCTGGTTGCGCGGGCGGGTTTCGTCTACCCACACATGCACAGCAATGCCCTTATCGTGGGCTGCGTATACAGGAGCAGTAGCAGACCCAAAATCCACAAAGGCCAGCCAGCCGGCATTGCAGTGGGTGAGGATGTTTACGGGTTTGCCCCCTTTCCTGCGGCTGATCTCTTCAATGAGTGTTACACCATGCTCACCAATGCGGCGGCAATATTCTGCATCGGAATCGGCAATTTCTTTTGCAGTTTGAAGGGCGATGGAAATCTTCTCATCTTTTGAATTTACAGAGCTTATAGCTTCCCGTTGTTTGTCTACCGCCCAGAAAAGGTTCATTGCCGTGGGACGGGCTGATTTTAGTTTTTCAGCAGCATTCTTAACATGGGTATCAAAAGAATCACTTTGCGAAACTTCCATTGCTGCCAGGTACATGCCATAGCCGGCTGTAGCGCCGATCAATCCTGCTCCCCGCACATGCATATCTTTGATGGCGGTAAAAACATCCTGAACCGAAGCCAGGTCTTCCACCACAAACCGGTGGGGCAGATGCCGCTGGTCGATGATCTGGATGATGCGCTCATCGGTGGGGTGGGGCCAGATGGTGCGGTAGGGGATTCCGTTTACCTTCATGATGAAACAAAAGTACTGTTTTACTGAATTTTCGCTGTTTAGAGTTTTTATTCCTTCAATCTGTTTTTTAAATCCATTCGCTCGTGAAGGATTCTGGTAATTTCCACAAAATTATCTTCTGTCAGGCGGTAGAATATTATATGTCTTCCTGCATGAAACCCAAACAGAGCTTTGGTAATTTGTGGGTAACTTCTGCCTGATGTGGGATTATTGGCTAACTCTTCACAGCTATCTATCAGCATATTATAATATTTGTCTGCCTGACTTTCAGACCACTCAGAATAGGTATAATTCCATATCCGGGTTAAATCATCAACTGACTTATTGGTAAACCTGATTTTATCCATGCAACTCCTTTTTCGATTTTAATGTGCCCAGGTGTTTTTTTGGATTAAAATCGTGTGCAATTCCACTATCTATTCCTTCCTGGATAGCTTCTTTCAAAGTCGCAAGTTTATCTTCTTCTTCTTCCAATAGTCTTAAACCTGCACGTAAAATTTCACTGGCATTTTTATATCTTCCCGAAGATATCCTGTTTTGGATAAATTGGTCAAAATACGTTCCTAATGATACTGATGTATTTTTGCTCATAATGTATGAAAATTGTTTGGCTCAAAGGTACCAAAAAATGGTATAAACATCAATGGGTACACAAAATTCCGCAAACGAACTGATCGGCGAATAAAAGAATAAAAGTTGAAAGTTGAAATCAGCTCTGGACCTCACAGAGTAAACTAATTCTGCAACCATTGGTGGCAGAAATTCCATGGACGCACAATATTATTATCCTGGAGAAATGCA
>JAABSE010000176.1 GCA_011390575.1 Sphingobacteriia bacterium | reverse complement strand
AGAGAACCCAAAACAAGCTGTGACCAGAATGTGATCTGGTACTGCCTGAAGACCCCCACTGATGCGTTTATTAAAATGATTAACAGTTTGTTGGAACCGTTGCCTGTTGTTGACATATCTTGCGTCGGAAAATTTACCTGAAAGTAAAACTATTTTGGCTTATTTCAAAATAAAATCCCCGCTATTGAAAAAAGGAGTAAGGTCAGTAATTCAAATTTGCCTGTTAACAAAAAAATAAACCCGGCTAAAGTGTTGATAGCCGGGTTTATTTGTGTGCGTGTTTTGTTCCTGTTATACGTTATTATAAAGATATCGCTTAATACTCTTCTTGGGTGTTTTTTCAAATTCTTCCGAAAAAATACGAACAGCAGAAACTCCCATGTATGCAGGCATGTTTTCGTTGAGAAATCTGCGGTGCTCTTCAAAAACTTTTTTGAGTTCTTCATCGTTAAGGCCTTTTTTATCGGCAGCCTCATGGTCCGGATAAATCAGGATAACCAGCTTGTTGTCTTTTTCTATTACCAGCGATTCCTGTACGAAAGGCAGGTTATTGTACCTGGCTTCAATCTCCTCGGGATAAATATTCTGTCCTGAGGGACCCAGGATCATGCTTTTACTGCGGCCTTTGATGTAGACAAAATTATCTTTGTCAATCAGACCAAGGTCTCCGGTATGCATCCATCCGTCGGGCCTGAGGGTTGACTGTGTTGCTTCAGGATTTTTATAGTATCCTTGCATTACATTTTCCCCTCTTAACAATATTTCTCCAGCTTCATTGTAAGGGTCGGGGGAGTCAATTTTAATTTCCAGGGTATCAACCGGTTTGCCTGCGGAGCGCAATTTTGTTTTGTTCCAGTTGGCATAGGCAATCAGAGGAGCGCACTCTGTCATTCCGTAGCCAATGGAGAACGGAAATTTGATCCTGTGCAGAAAATCTTCCACCTCGCTGCTCAGGGGGGCTCCCCCAATCACGATTTCATGAAAATTGCCGCCAAAAGAGTCAGTGAGTTTTTTCCTGATTTTGCTTTCGATGATGCCGCTCAATACAGGGAGTTTGAGCATCAATTTTACAGACGATTTTCCCAACGCCGGCATAATTTGTTTTTTGTAGATTTTCTCCATGATAAGCGGAACGGCAAGAATCAGCCTCGGCCTGATTTCCTTGAACGCTTTCAGGATAATCTGAGGCGACGGGGTTTTGGTTAGGAAAGTGATGTGTGCACCGATGGTAAAGGGCCACAGAAACTCGAAGGCACAGCCATAGGCATGGGCCAGGGGCAGGAAAGAAACGATATCATCTCCTGATTGCAGAGGCATGTTGTTATTGGCATAAATAAGATTGGCGACCAGGTTGTTGTGGGTAATCATCACCCCTTTGGTGAAACCTGTAGTGCCAGACGTGTAGCTGAAAACAGCCAGGGAGTCATTCCCTATAGAAGGCAGTTGGAATGCAGCAGCACCTGTAAGTTTATCCAGTTTCTTTTGAATACCGGTAGTAACAGACTCTTTGAAGGCATCTTCTTTACGCGGATTTTCAGTGTGCAGCAGCGAAAAATCATTCAGCGAAAAGGTATATCGTAGATTCTCCATCTGACTGCTTTCCAGATTTTCATAAATGTTATCCGCGGTATAAAGCAATATGGAATCCGAGTGATTGACAATGTGATGGATATCAGAGGGTTTGAAGTCGGGCAAAATGGGTACAACCACCACTCCATAGGTAACGGAGGCAAGGTATACCACTGTCCAGTTGATGGAGTTTTTACCTACCAGGGCTATTTTATCGCCTTGCTTGACTTTTGCTTCTTCAAATTGGGTGTGAAGCAAGAGTATTTTTTCTGCCATACCAGAGAAAGTTATACTTTCACCCCCATAATTGGTCATGGCTTTATTTTCCCAGTTTTTTCTGATGCTGTCCTGTATCAGATCAACAAGTTTTTCCTTCATCATAACTTGATTGGTTTAGTTTGAACTCCTTAAACAACCAACCAAAGTAAGAATAATTAATTTACGTATGAATGTATTTCTTTCATTTTAACATAACGAATGTTTTAAAGTGAAGTTTAAAATGCATGATAAAATAATGAAGATGGATTTTTACCGGATAAAACGGTCCAGGCCATATTTGCCACTTCCTGTAATGAGTAAAACGATGTAAACGAGGAGATACAAAAGGCCCATTTCCATTCTGGAAAAAGGATCATTAGCGTGCACAATAAATACGGCCACAAACATGGTAAAAATAAGAGAGAAGGCCGCCAGACGGGTTGCCAGTCCCAGCATGATCAACAAAGAACCTGCAACTTCTGCAAGGGTTGCCATGGTCAGTGATAGCACCGGTCCCATGCCCAGCGGATCGGGAAAAGCAATCTCACCGCCACCGGTAAGGCGCAAGAGCTTGGGCCAGCCGTGGGTGAGCATCAATGCGCCAATGCCCATACGGAGTATGAGAAGGGAAAGATTTGCCTGAAATGTACTAACGGTTGAGTGGAATATTCGGTTCATCTGTTTATTATTTGATTTTTATTGGTCAGATGGAGCTCGCCAACAATATCGGCATTGTACCTTTTGCCGTGTTGGGGAATTATAATCATCTGCGTGTGTGTAAATATTATTGTCATGGCTCGGTTCATGATTTTAGAATTTAGATTCTTGTTTCAACGTGAAAAATTGATTACATCATCAATTACAATGGCATAAGATTTTATGGGAAATGTTGCCGAACTTTTCTCTAAACGCCCGTGGGTTAGGATTGTTTATGGATAGCAATGGGTTAGGATTTCTTTTTTTCGAAAAATATTTTTCCCTTTTGCAGCAAAGGAGGGTTAATATACGTATTGGGGGTGTAATCTAACTTCTAAAACGGTTCACTTATGAAAACAAAACATTCATCATTACTTATATTGGGTTTGATTCTTTTGCTCACTGCAGTAGCATGCAATAAAGACGATGAGTATTACTACGATGCTCTTTCACCCGTTTATATGGATTTTGACGAATTTCGTCAACCTCTCAAAGCCATGCCGGCCAAAGGAATAAAGCAGGCAGGGAAAATCTATTTTAAGGATAACTACATTTTTGTAAATGAACCCAACGAAGGGATTCATATAATAGACAATGCCAATCCTTCAACTCCGCAAAAAATTGCTTTTTATGAAATCATGGGCAATGTGGATATGGCCATCAGGGGCAACACCCTTTTTGCTGACAGTTATATCGATTTGGTTGCCATTGACATCAGTGATCTTCATAACCCTGTTGAAGTAGGACGCATGGAAAATGCCTTTCCCGATGTTTTACCGTTCCCTGGCGATGAAAACCTTCCCTATGCCTGGGAGCAGATCGATCACAGCAAAGGGGTTATCGTGGGTTGGGAGAAGACCCGGTTGAAAGCTACAAGTCCCGGAGGAGGCTGGTGGGGCTGGAGAAATTCAACGGATATGGCTTTTACCAATGCTGAATCGGGTGCCGGTGTTGCCGGTTCTATGGCCCGCTTCATGCTCAATGAAAACTACCTGTATTCAGTTGCGCAACCTTTTGTTTTGAAAACCATTGATGTTTCAGCTCCTTCTCAGATGCAGCCCACAGACAGCATCAATACATGGCGCGAAATGGAAACGCTGTTCCGTTATGACGGAAACCTTTTCGTGGGAACCACTTCTGGCATGATGATTTATAGCCTGGAGAATCCCGCCCAACCGGTTTTTGTTTCTGATATCGATCACATGAATGCCTGTGATCCGGTGGTTGTGCAGAACGGTTATGCTTATGTTACCCTGCGGTCGGGAAATACCTGCATGAATACCACCAACCAGCTCGATGTAATTGATATTTCGGATATTTCTAATCCGGAGTTGCTAAAATCGTATCCCATGTTTAACCCTCACGGACTGGGCATTGATAATGAGACTTTGTTTATTTGCGATGGTGCTGATGGATTAAAAATCTATGATGCATCCAATCCCCTGTCCATACAATCCAATATGATAGCACATTTCGATAATATCGACACCTATGATGTTATTCCATTGGGTGATATCCTTTTGCTTATAGGGCAGGACGGATTGTTCCAGTATGATTACTCTGACCTGGAAAACATTGTTCTCCTGAGCCATATTGTGGTAGAAAACAC
>JAABSE010000175.1 GCA_011390575.1 Sphingobacteriia bacterium | reverse complement strand
TGCTTCACTTGACAATACGATAGCAATGTCATTGGGATCTGGCCAAACCTACACCACCGATTCAGATATTCCTGCTCAAACGCATAACTCAAACGTTTATTACCGGGTGCAAGCCACTGATGCAGATGACCAGACTGTTGTTTCACAGGTCTTTTCATACCTGGTGCTGGATCCGGATATTGACCTTGTGATTGTTTCAGTAGAAAATCCTTCTACCCTTACTGTTGATTATGGCACCCCCTTCGGCGAACTGCCATTGCCTGCACAGGTGAATGTGACCCTGGATAACGAGACGGTATTGCCACTGGCGGTAAACTGGTTGCCGGGCGACTATGATGGAGAAACAGCCGGATTTTATGCACTACAGGGAGAATTGATACTGGAAGAAGGAATCGTAAACCCTGATAATGTTCAGGCTGAAATAGGGGTTGTTGTGCTGGAAGATATATTTATGCCCGAAAATGTGGTTATCGGATATACTTTCCCTGAGGCTGAAGACCCGGGCGCCAATCTGGGAATCAGTGAAAACCTTGGCAATCTCATCGCAAGAGAGGAAGGCTTTGAAGGCAGCTATAGTTATCCCACTGGTGTTACCGGTCAGAGCATTTCTACCACGGGATGGAATGATGGTGAAGGAAGCAATTACTGGATGATTGGCTTTTCCACCCTCGGATATACTGACTTACTGGTTAGCAGTGCACAGCAAAGCTCCAATACCGGACCCCGCGACTTTAAACTTCAGTACCGGATTGCCCAGGGAGAATGGCAGGATGTTGCTGATGCTGAAATTACTGTTGCCAACAATTTTTCTTCCGGTGTGTTAATGCAGGTTTCCCTTCCTGAGGAAATGGAAGAAAAAGTCCAGGTTTATCTGCGTTGGATTATGACCAGCAATACTTCTGTGAATGGAGATCTTGTTTCATCTGCCGGAACCAGCAGGATAGATCATATTTTTGTGGAAGGTGTGGATTCAGGATTTGTGCCCAATGTGGTTTCTGTAGAAGCTTTGCAGGATATACAGGTGGAGCAGGGTACTGCTTTTGAACAGATTGGCTTGCCTGAAAGTGTAGCTGTTACGCTGAATAACGATCAGGTTGTTGACATGGATGTTATATGGGGTGCAGGCAACTATGATGGAAATGTGTTAGGGGATTATCTTATCACAGGAGATCTCGTTCTCCCTGATGGTATAACCAACGATGATGGCATTCAGGCCCAGGTGACCGTTTCGGTGGTAGAAGAAATTGTGGTTTTGAATATTGTTAGTGTACACGTTATTGATCAGGTAATCATCGTGGATCAAGGTACCTTGTTTGAAGATCTTGCCTTGCCCCAGGTTGTAGATGTAACGCTGGATAATGATTCAGTGCGTCAGCTTGGTGTAATCTGGCTGGAAGGAGATTACGATGGTTCCCAGCCCGGGCTATACGAGCTCGAAGGAGAGGTTGTCCTGGTGCCGGGAATCGAAAACCCCGATAATATACCCGCTTTAATCATGGTAGAAGTGGTATCTGAATTTCAGGTTTTCACGGTAACATTCAGGGTGGATATGAGCAATGCACCTGATTTTGACCCCGAAACAGACCAGGTTTTCATAACAGGCTCTATGTTTGATAATGCCATTCCCGGTACATTGCCCGATGAGCAATTGATGGAACCCATGGATAATCTTATCTACTCCAATACCATGGAGCTGGAAGAAGGCAGCTATCTTTACCGTTATTATATCAATGAAGGGATGGGTAATCCGGAGCCGGGTTCTGATAGAAATATCCAGGTGCTTTCTGATACCATTATCAATGATTACTGGGGTGTAACAAATCTGGAGGAGGTGAATGGTATGTTGACAACTATCTATCCCAATCCGGCCAGCAATCATATTGAGGTTTCTTCACAACATACTATTCATGAAATTACAATTACCGATATCAGAGGGATGCATTTGATGACTCAACCTGTTATGAGTAAAAGCTTCAGATTGTCAATTGCTGATTATGCGGCAGGTATCTACTTTGTTACTTTGGTTACAGATGCAGGAAGGCAAACCCGAAAAGTTATTGTAAGAAGGTGATGCTTATCGGGTATAAATAGTTTGAAAAGATTTTGAGCAATTATTATCCGGTCATCAAGGCCTTGTTCAGGGGGCTTTCCCTGCAGCGCTTTGATGTCCGGATTTTTTTTTGATGTTTTCCGGAGTGCACAACAGGTGTTTTGAGATTGCTTTTGATATAATTTATGCCGGCTTTTATTTCCAACCAACCAAAACTTTATTAAATCATTAATAAATTCAGTCGGAAATGTCTGTAGTTCAACAATTCTGCCTAATTTTGTAATGCAGCAAATTCCATTGATTATTCAATTTATTACACCTATACCTCCATGACTTTTTCCTGGAATCCCAAGGCCATTGTTTTGTTCCTTTTAATGGTTACTTCTTCTTTTCTTCTCAAAAGCCAGAGCGCCAATGATTCCTTTAACCGGGGATTGCAGTTGGTGGCTTCTGAACACTATGAAATGGCTATCGGGCAATTTACCGAAGCCGTTAAAATAGTGCCTCATTTTTATGAAGCTTATTTTGAGCGGGGACGAAGTTATCAGCTATTGCAGCAACATCAAAAGGCGATTGACGATTTTACACACGCTTTGGAGTTTAACAATGAGTTTTCTGATGCATTCTATTACCGTGCAGTATCACATTCTGCTATGGGAAAGCATGAAAAAGCCCTTGAGGATTACTCCACAACCCTTGAAATAAACCCGGAAAAAATTGATGCTTTTTTAAAAAGAGCAGAGATCTATATCAGGAATAGTTCTGCTGATGCAGCCATCAACGATTTGACCAGGGTAATTGAGCTGGGACATAAAAACCCAAATGTATATTTTAACCGGGGCAAACTATATCTTCAAAGAAATGAGATGAAGCTGGCTCTTGAGGATTTTTGCAAAGCGCTGGAAGCTGACCCTGAGCACAGTGAGTTGAGGGTTGAGAGAGCGATGATTTATCTTGAAAAAGAAATGTTTGAAGATGCTGCTGAAGATCTTTCCGTTGCCATTGATCAGGGTGCCAATACGCAGGCTTTGTTTCAGTTCAGGGCAGATGCATTGTTTCAGAGCGGTCAGTATAGCCAGGCCATCGAAGATTATACAAGGTTAATCAATTCATACAGACAACGAAACGAGGAGACTTATTACCAGAGAGCATTATCTTACTTTCATGCTGAAGAGTATGAGGCTTCCACACGCGATTTTACGCGGGCCATCGGGTTGAACCGTAACAATGAAACAGCTTATATTTATCGTGCAGAAGCTTATCACAGATTAGGGCGCGACTCTCAGGCGCTGGTTGATTACAGGATAATACTCCGGCTTAATCCCCGCAACACGCTGGCTTATCAAAAGCGGGGCGAAATGCTTTTCAACTCAGGAAAGCACGACGAAGCAATGGAAGACCTGAATCAGGCCATCCGGCTGGAACCCACGGCTGAGACATATTTTATCAGAGCGGCCATTCATGCACAGATGAATAACAAGTCCCAGGCCTGTGAAGATCTTCGCCAGGCTGCTTCTATGGGGCACGAAGAGGCAGAAAAAAGAGCTGCCGCTTTTTGTTTGTGATGGGGTAACTGTAATTACAATTTGAAGGGTGCTGTCTTCTATCCATTTTACGGGCAATTACCAGGCAGGCTATTAGGTTCCAGCAATCATAGAAGTGACCTGAGTCATGACAATAGTTACTGACACACAAGGGGCAACTTGTCATAAAAATAATGGGGCTAAAGCCCCCTGTTCTTACAGGCTTTATAGATCCGTCA
Organism: Sphingobacteriia bacterium; assembly: GCA_011390575.1. Taxonomy (GTDB): domain Bacteria; phylum Bacteroidota; class Bacteroidia; order Bacteroidales; family UBA7960; genus SKVR01. The sequence continues at coordinate 389 of JAABSE010000175.1, read as the reverse complement.
GTTAAAACTGACGGCAATAGATATTCGCAATAACCCAGAATATTTGCTACTGATAAACAGGCTATACCCTAATAAAAAAAGCACCCTGCCGGAGCAAGGTGCTTTTCCTGTTTTCCGGATTGGATACCCATTTTAAAATAGAATCTACATCCACCGCCTATTTATCGTCAGATGGCAGTGAGTGCTGTACAATTTGTTCTCCGGCCTTGGATTTTTTCCGGTAACAAGTCGAAGTGAGAATTTATTCGGAAAACAGAACTGACGGCAATAGATATGCGCAATAACCCGGGATATTTGCTACTGATAAAAAGGCTATACCCTAATAAAAAAAGCACCCTGCCGGAGCAAGGTGCTTTTCCTGTTTTCCGGATTGGATACCCATTTTAAAA
>JAABSE010000174.1 GCA_011390575.1 Sphingobacteriia bacterium | reverse complement strand
CGGGCTACCAACTCAAGATTCAACTTCGTGTACCCGTTTTACAAAACTGAAGGAAAAGACATATCTGACAAATAGAAAATATGGCTCTTAACTGCAACACCCAACATCCGTTAAAGCATGATGGCACCAGCCAGCAGCAGCGCTTTGCCGAAGCACTGGAGCCCTCTTATGCCCCGGTGCACGAATTCTCTCTGCGCGACTGGATGCGTTTTGCCTGGCATTTTGCTAAAAAACTCCGGTTCTTCCCCTCTACTGATCCTCAAAAGGCCAGCGGCAACTGGCAGGAGTTTATGAAGGCAGAAGAGGAAATTGAAGCTTTCCTGAAGGATGCTGCACTGGTGGAAGGAGAAAACTGGCTTGATAAAGAAGAGCAGAAAGCCATTCTGAAACGTGACCCCAAAGGAAACTACGAGCCTCATCTGGCCTTGTTTCTCAGCTTCCTGAAACTCACAAAGTTTTCTCAACAACATCTCAACACCCTCACACAAAAGCATCTGAAGTTCTATTATGGTGAGGTGCTCCAAATCAGCAGGAGAAAAGCATTGCCCGACAGGGTGCATGTAATTTTCGAACTGGCCAAAAACGCCGGCAGCGGACTGATTAAAAAAGACACATTGCTGGATGGAGGCAAAGATGACCATGGCAACCCCATTTTATACAGAACGGAAGAGGAGCTTACCGTTAACAAAGCCCGGCTGGCGCATCTTAAAAGTATCTTTCACCAGCCGGGAAAGGAAATCCGGTTTGCAGAGATGACCAATTCTGCAGATGGCCTGGGAACAGAATTTGAACATCCCCAACCCCGGTGGCGTCCTTTCGGAAATACAGACTGGCCTGCTGCCACCACAGGTTTTGCGGTTGCATCGCAGGTGCTGCTGATGAAAGAAGGGGAACGGAAAATCGTGATGACCATTCACTTTAAAAAGCCGGTAAAAACCCAGGGCTTTACCACTGCTGCCACCCTTGAGTCAACTGTAATGGCTCTGATAACCGGGGAAAAAGACTGGATTCAGATTCCTGAAATCAAGGTGCATGAATTTTCAGGCAACACCCTGAGTCAGCTGGTTTTTGAAATGGAACTGTCTCAGGGAGAAGAAGCGGTTATTCCCTACAATGCGGAAATCCACAACGAAAACTTCAACACCCAACACCCTGTAGTGCGGTTGCTGTTCAATGCCGGCACAACGAAAGGCTATGCCCTGTTTGATGCATTGAAAAAAACGGTTGTCAGCAAAATTGACCTTTCTGTTTCGGTCAAAGGAATGCAGGATTTGATAGCGGAGAACGATCAGGGCAAGCTGGATCCTGCCAAACCCTTCTTCCCGTTTGGCTCTGTTCCCAAAGCAGGATCCAACTTTTACATTGGCAGCTCTGAGATATTTCAGAAAAACTGGAAAACCCTGGATTTACAGCTTTCCTGGAAAAACAAACCCTTCAGCATGGTCAGCCATTACCAGGTATACCATGATGCGGGTTATACCATCAATGGAGAAGACCATTTTGGTGTGAAAGCCAGCTATCTGAAAAATGGCAAATGGTATCCTGACAGCACAACTGCTGAAGAAAAGTCTCTGTTCAGCGCATCCGGCATTTCCATCACCCCGGAAAGCACCACAAAGCCCAAATGGATCGGTTTATCCAAACTACTCATCCAAAAGGGTTTGAACCCAAACATCGCTTTGATAAAGAATTACCTGGCACCGAAACCCATCCCCAAAAAGGGACTAAGCAAGACATTTCCTTTGCAGGTGGATAAGCCAATCATTACAAACTTTGCCCCCATCATTGTGAAACCCATAATAATGGCTACCGCTTTTCATGCAGCTGCCAAATCCGACTTTCTCAGGCTCACTTTAACCCAAAGCTTTCTGCAAGAACACTACGCCAGACTCTACTCCCTTGCGATGATAGAAATTGCCAACGGCGGCGAAGCTGATATTCCCCGGGAGCCCTATACACCCGAAGTTTCCGATATCAAACTGAACTACACCGCCGAAGCTACTGACAGATTCCACTTCGGGTCCCATTTTTCTCCCGAAGAAAAGCTGCAGAATTACCAGACGGGCGAAGTGCAGCTATTTTATGAACTGCCTTTCGGGCAAAGCCAGCAACATATCTTCCTCAGAGAACAATCCACATTTGCTGATGCGGTGCACAAAAAAGAAATCCGGCTGATTCCTGATTTTGCTCCGGAAGGAGAATTTTATATCGGACTGGAAAATGCATCCGGCTCTGACATTGTCAGCCTGTTGTTTCATGCTGCTGAAGGAAGTGAAAACCCATTGGCTCCCACCTTTGCCAATGACAAACCCATAGAATGGTTTGCACTGGTCAATAATGAATGGCAACCATTGAACAAGAACTTTTTGCTGGCCAACACCACCAACAACTTCCTGAGGTCAGGCATTGTTAAATTGCAGTTGCCTGCAGCAGCTCATAACCAAAACACCTTGCTCGACAAAGGTTTCCACTGGATAAAAGCCGTCCTGCCTAATGGAATCCATCATACTTCGGTATGCGAGCTAACCGGGGTATTTGCCCAGGCAGCGCGGGCTGTTTTTTCAGGAAACAACCTGGAATCCACTGAACAGGAGTCCTCTCTGGAGGCAGAAACCCTGGCAAAAATCGTTGACAAGCCGGTGGAAATCAAAGGGGTAAAACAGCCCTATCCTTCTTTTGGAGGAACGCCCAGAGAGAGCGACAGAGATTACTGGCTGCGCATCAGCGAACGGCTGCGCCATAAAAACAGGGCCGTAACCATTTTCGATTATGAGCGACTGGTATTGCAACAATTCCCCGAAGTTTACAAGGTCAAATGCCTGACCCATACATCCCTGAAAAAGCCAGATGGCTCACCCGATTACTTCGAGATCAATCCGGGGCATGTTTCCTTGCTGGTCATACCCGACATCAGCAACCAGAAAAGCTATGACCCTCTGCAGCCACGCGCCAGCCGCAACCTGCTCAGCAACATCGAAGACTTTATCAATCAGCAGAATACTTTTCACGTGCAGGTGGTTGCCGATAATCCCGATTACGAAGGGGTACTGCTGGATTTCAGCGTTAAGTTTCACCTACAATATGACCCCAATACCTATAAAAAAATACTCAACAACGATATTGTCAAATACCTTTCGCCCTGGGCTTTCGGGGAGTATGGCAACATTCACTTTGGAGGAATACTTCACAAAAGCATCCTCATCGGGTTTATTGAAGACCGCCCGTATGTTGATTTTATCTCTGCATTTAAACTGATGCGACAGGCAGAAATGACCGACACAAATTTCATTCAGGCCGCCAGTGCCCGTGCCATTCTCGTTTCGGCCAGAAATCATAGTATCAAAACCATCGAAAATGACCAGACCTGTGACCAATAATATATCTTCCATACCGAAGCCATCCGGCGGGCAGCCGGGAACTGATTATGCTTTCCTGCGCAGGGAAGGGCTGAAATATATTGAGCAGCTCTCCCACAAGCTCTGGACCGACTATAACATTCATGACCCGGGTATAACCATGCTGGAAATGCTGTGCTATGCCATTACTGACCTGGGTTACCGCACTGACTTCCCCATGGAGGATATCCTGGCATCAGAAAAAGACAATAAAAAGCAGATGCACCGGCAGTTTCTTTCTGCCATCAAGGCTCTCCCCTCTGAGCCTTTGAGTGCCAACGATTACCGCCAGCTGTTTGTTAGAATCAAAGGAATACGCAATGCGTGGATTCTCCCTTCGACCCGTGATATGGTAGCACAATTCAAAGATTTACAGCAGGAAGGAGTTGACCAGCTGCACTACAAACAACCCGGTGAAGTGGTGGACCCTGACAAGGCTCATGAATTCAGCCTGCGGGGACTGAACAGGATTTTGCTGGATTTTGATGAGGCTGTTTTGCTCAGCCAGGAAGAGAAACAGCTTCCCCTGGAGGAACGCAAGGCATTGCTGGAAGAGAAGAAACAGGAAACAAGCCTCAAGGCAATGGAGGTTTACCAGCGTTTTCGCAACCTGTGCGAAGACATCGACACCATTGACGAAGTTCCTCAGCAGGGAGTAGTCATATGCGGTGATATAGAAACCGAACCTCATGCGGATGCCGAGCAGGTATGGGCACAGGTGGTTTTCAACATCAACCGCTACCTCTCGCCTGACATCCCGTTTTACAATCTGCAGCAAATGCAGGAGGCAGGAAAAACCACCGACGAAATCTTCGAGGGTCCCGTTTTTGACTTTGACGATGATTACCCCTGGCGCACTGAGGACA
>JAABSE010000173.1 GCA_011390575.1 Sphingobacteriia bacterium | reverse complement strand
TCTACCAGGTATTCTTTCAGGCGTTTGCCATGGCGGTCCTGCAGGATGCGCAGATCGTTTTTGATGGCAATAATCTCGTTGAGGGCCGATACCAGGAAGTGTCCGGAACCCACAGCCGGGTCGCAAATTTTTAAGCTGTTTACAATGGTGTTGGCTTCCTGCCGGTCTTCAATCTTGTCGTAGAGTTCGTCGGTTGTCTGGCAGTTCCACCCTTTGGCTTCGTTGAACTTCTGCACCACCGCCCTGCGGAGGGTCTCGCGGCACATGTACATGGTGATAAAGCCGGGGGTAAAGAAGGAGCCGTCTTTGTAACCGTTGATTTTCTCAAATATCAAACCCAGCACCGAAGCATTGATAAGGCTTTTGTTTTCTTCCTGTATCTCTTCAGAACCTTCGCTGCTGAAATCGTAGGCATTGAGGAATTCAAACAGGTACTGAAGGGTGTTCATGCTGCCGGTACGCCGTTTTCCCTTGTCGTCTTTTAGCACGGTGGAAGCGTAAAGGGGCAGGGAGTAATCGTCTTCCAGGTTGCTGATGAGCAGGGTGGTATGTTCCAGCTCGTTGGGTTCGAACAGCGAACTGTTGAGGTATGGCACCTTGTGGAAAATGAGGTTTACGCTTTCGGGCCGGTCTTCGTGCCTGCGGGCCAGCACCTGGAAAAAGAGTTTGTTGAGAGCGTCGTAGTTGTGGATTTTATCGTAGCTCAGAAACTCGTAACTCTTGTCCTTCTTGTGGTAGCTCAGCAGCTGGGCTTCCATAAGCTTAAGAAACAGGATGCGGTTCATCCAAGAGATGCACAGCTCCAACCCCACGTTGAACAGGCGCTCCTGCTGGTTGGCACCGTACTGAGAGGGTTTATCCAGCCTCCCGATTTTGTCCAGGCTGTCCAGTTGCAGGATGGCATTTTCAAGCAGTGAGCCTTCGTTGCGTTGCCCCTCAGGATGGCGCTCTATGAGTTTTTTGCCGCCCTGTTTGGTTTCGGTCAGGCCGATGATGTGCAGCAGCTCGCTGTAGAAACGTTTGTCAAGGCTGTTGCTGTCGTTGGCAAAAGGGAGTTTGAGCAGATGCTCGGGCGAAAGGAGTTTGTAAAGGGCAATAAGCTTGCGATCATCCTGTTTGTCATCATTGCGCAGGGGTTTCTGGTAGTCCTGCAGGTTGAAGTGGGTAAACTCCACCTCCTGGGTGATGCCTTCCATGAAAGGTCCGGCCACATGTCGGTAAAAGAAATCGGTTTTGGTATCGGCCAGGCGTCCGGCTTCAAAATCTTCAAATTGTTTTATGAAACTCTTGTTCTGGGCAAACAGCCGCTCAAACACGCTTACATCAAAGATGAACCATTCGTAAATATTGGTAATGACAAGGTGTTTGATTTCAAGATTTTTCTGTGCAATGCGCTCGCGCATGTAGTACAGCACCAGTTCGTGAAAAGCTTTGGTGTTGAACTTCTCCGGTGTGGGCATTTCACTTTTGTTGGTGGGCTTCTTGGTTTCCAGAATCACCCCCACGGTGCTGCTTGCCTTGGGTCCGTTGTGAATCACCAGGTCGTTCCGTCCCTTGGTGTTGATAAAATGATTGGGGTCGTAATATGTCTTTTTCAGAAAATCCGAAACCAGGTTCTTGTGAAACTCTTCGCTTTCGGTATCATTGGTCTGCTCCAGCAAGGCAATCAAGTGGGCCTTGAATCGCTCCATATCACTGCGGTTGGGCTTCACCTTCAGGAAGGCTTTGTTAAGGGCTTTACGGGGTTTTAAGGGGTGTGTCTTCATGTATTTCGTTTTCCGTAGCTAAAATAGGCTTTTATCTACAAATTTCCTGAGAAAAAAGAAAAAACTTAATTTGTTCTGTGGTATATTTAGATTGGGTTGCAAGTAATATTCTACAGGAAGAGCAGATGATAATTAAAGTACCCTGGAGTTGGGAACCATTAAAGTGTAAATTCCTGAAATCCATGCCCCCAAAACAAAAATAGCCCCCTGAAAATCAGAGAGCTAAGGTTTGTTTTGGTACCCAGGGCCGGGATCGAACCGGCACGATATTGCTATCACTGGTGTTTGAGACCAGCGCGTCTACCAATTCCGCCACCTGGGCATAGTTGCAATAAGATGGGCTTTTTGGTGAGTGCAAAGATATACATAAAATCCATTACGCAAAAAAAATAATTTTCCGTCTTTTATAAGGGCGCTAAGTAGTTTTAATTTTCTAATTTTGTGGCATCTTTGTTCCAATTCCCACAAAAAAAAATCCCATGTCAACAACAGTCCATATTTTTTCAGGTACGGCAAGCCGATACCTGTCGCAGCAAATTGCAGATGAATACGGCAAACCTCTTGGAAATGAAATCGTTGAAAAATTCAGTGATGGAGAATTTCAGCCTTCTTTTGAAGAAACCGTCAGAGGCAGTGATGTTTTTATTATCCAGAGCACCTTTGCTCCTTCCGACAACCTGATGGAGTTGCTTTTGATGGTAGATGCTGCCAAGCGTGCCTCAGCCAAACAGGTAGTTGCTGTAATCCCCTACTTTGGTTTTGCCCGTCAGGATCGCAAGGACAAACCCCGCGTTCCCATAGGGGCCAAGCTGATAGCCAATCTGCTTACAGCTGCAGGCGTTGACCGGGTGGTAACCATGGACCTTCACGCCGACCAAATCCAGGGATTTTTTGACGTGCCCGTAGACCACATGTATGCCTCCTGCATTTTTGTTCCCTATCTCAAAAACCTTAATCTTCCCAACCTGGTAATGGCTTCGCCTGATACCGGCGGAACGCGCAGGGCAGGCGCTTACGCAAAATTCTTGAATTGCGAAATGGTGGTTTGTTACAAACAAAGAGTTAAAGCCAATGTCATAGAGCGGATGGTTTTGATTGGTGACGTGAAAGATAAGGATGTAGTGCTGGTGGATGACATCATTGACACTGGCGGAACCATAACCAAGGCAGCACAGATGATGATGGAAAAGGGTGCCCGAAGTGTAAGGGGGGTTTGTACCCATCCGATTCTGTCGGGTTCTGCCGTAGAGAAGATTCAAAACAGTCCTTTTGATGAATTTATTATTACCGACACCATACCGTTGAAACAGCCTTGCGACAAGATAACCGTGTTGACAACAGCCCGGCTGTTTGCTGATGTTATCCGCAAAGTCAGCAACTTTGAATCCATCAGTACTCATTTTCAGTTTACAACCATCTTGTAAGATTTTTTATTTTATCCGTAAAAAACCGGCTGTAAAGTATTACCTTTGCAGCCGGTTTTTGCAAGAAGCAAAAAAGTTTTATCCATTTAAAAATTAACGAATTATGAAGTCAGTATCTGTGAGCGGTTCTCTGAGAGAGAACGTAGGGAAAAAAGATGCTAAAAATTTGCGCCGCCAGGACCTTGTACCCTGTGTGCTTTACGGAGGTAAAGAGCAAATAAGCTTTTCCATGCCCTTATTAACATTCAAAGACATTATTTACACACCCGATTCCTGCCTTATCAAGCTGGATATCGAAGGAAAAGTATACGATGTTATTTTACAGGATGCACAGTTTCACCCTGTTACAGAAAGAATAATCCACTGCGACTTTCTGCAGATTTTCCCCGACAAGCCTATCAAAATTGACATCCCTATTAATGTTATTGGTACTTCTCCCGGGATTATCAAAGGGGGTAAACTTATTACCAAGTTGCGCAAACTTAGAGTAAAAGGATTGATGGATGCATTGCCTGACACCATTGATATCGACATTTCTAAACTTAACATTAGTGATTCAGTAAAAATCAATGAACTCGCTATTGAGGGACTTGAGTTCCTGGATCCTGCCAACGCTGTGGTTGTTATTGTTAAAATGACCAGAGGTGCAGGTATGGGTGACGAAGAAGAAGGTGAAGAAGAAGAAGGTGAAGGAGCTGAAGAAGGAACCGAAGAGAAGTCTGAATAGCTTTAGGAACTGAACTTTTTTGTAAAGTCCAGCCTGAACAACTCTCAATGAAAGCAAAAAGGCATAAGGATTTCTCTTATGCCTTTTTTGCTTTGGTAAAACTGCCATAGTATCAGATTTGAGACAAACATTGTATTCATTGACTTTTGCACTCATTTGATGATAATTGATTTTCTGAAGAAAATATGGAGCAGAGAAACTGCTCAACCTACAAACAATCAACCCGAAGAAGTGAAATATCTTATAGTGGGGCTGGGAAACATTGGCCCGGAATATGAAAATACCCGCCATAACATTGGCTTTATGGTGTTGGATGAAATTGCTCGTATAAAGGAACTTACCTTTGAGCCGGGACGCTATGGCGATCGTACACAGTTCAGATTTAAA
>JAABSE010000172.1 GCA_011390575.1 Sphingobacteriia bacterium | reverse complement strand
AACATTACATCCATATGCGCACCAACGCACTGGAAACCCTGCAACGATTCAATGATCTGCTGGGAATTGCCTGATCTGAACAAACAGATTCAGCAAGTCTGAACCAATGTGCCAAAAGAAAATAATAAAAATGTAAACGAAGCTCATTCTTTTACAAAATCCATAAAGATTATGAGACCAGATTTTAAAAATATAGATTATAAAGCTGACATAAAGGATACTGCAGATTCCCGGCAATGGGAAGAAGCTGAAGGTATTCGCAAAGACTGGTGCACTTCAGAGCAAATCCATGTGAAGGGAGTGTATCTGGACAAAGACCTTGAGGGCATGGAGCACCTGAATTACGCAGCGGGAATTGCTCCCTACCTGCGTGGCCCCTACAGTACCATGTATGTGATGAAACCCTGGACCATCCGCCAGTATGCCGGTTTCTCTACCGCCGAAGAGTCCAATGCTTTTTACCGCCGCAACCTTGCCGCCGGTCAGAAGGGGCTTTCGGTAGCTTTCGACCTGGCCACCCACCGCGGCTATGACTCCGACCATGAGCGTGTGGAAGGGGATGTTGGAAAAGCAGGGGTAGCCATCGACTCTATCCTCGACATGAAGATTTTGTTTGATGATATTCCCCTCGACAAAATGTCGGTTTCCATGACCATGAATGGGGCCGTGCTTCCTGTGCTGGCCTTCTACATCGTGGCAGCCGAAGAGCAGGGCGTACCCAAAGAGCAGCTCAGCGGTACCATCCAGAATGATATCCTGAAAGAATTCATGGTGCGCAACACTTATATTTACCCTCCGCTGCCTTCCATGAAAATCATTGCTGACATCTTTGAGTTTACCTCGAAGAATATGCCCAAATTCAACTCCATCAGTATCTCGGGCTATCACATGCAGGAAGCCGGAGCTACCTGCGACATCGAACTTGCCTATACCCTGGCCGACGGGCTGGAATACCTCAGGGCCGGAATCAATGCGGGAATGGATATCGATTCATTTGCTCCGCGCCTCTCTTTCTTCTGGGCCATCGGCATGAACCACTTCATGGAGATAGCCAAGATGCGCGCTGCACGGATGCTGTGGGCAAAAATCGTTAAACAGTTCAACCCCAAAAATCCTAAGTCGCTGGCGTTGCGTACCCACTCACAAACTTCAGGATGGAGTTTGACCGAGCAGGATCCCTTCAACAACGTGGCCCGCACCTGCGTAGAAGCCATGGGCGCCGTATTGGGGCATACCCAGTCGCTGCATACCAATGCACTGGATGAAGCCATTGCACTGCCTACTGATTTTTCCGCACGTATTGCCCGTAATACCCAGTTGTACATCCAGGACGAAACCAATGTAACCAAGGCCATTGACCCCTGGGCCGGCTCTTACTATGTAGAAGCTTTGACCCACGAAATAGCCCACAAAGCCTGGAAACTTATTGAAGAAGTGGAAGCACTGGGCGGCATGGCCAAAGCCATCGAAACCGGTGTGCCCAAAATGCGCATCGAGGAAGCTTCTGCCAGGAAACAGGCCAAAATTGATTCCAGCCGCGATATCATCGTGGGAATCAACAAATATCGTCTGGAAAAAGAAGATCCCATCGAAATTCTGGATGTGGACAATACGGCAGTTCGTCTGTCGCAAATCAAACGATTGGAAAAACTGAAATCAGAACGCAACAACGAAGATGTACAAGCTGCTCTTAATGCCATTACCCAGGCAGCAGAGACCGGTAAAGGCAATTTGCTGGAGCTTGCAGTAGATGCAGCGCGCAAGCGTGCCTCGCTGGGAGAAATCTCCATGGCATGCGAAAAGGTGTTTGGCCGTTACCAGGCTGTTATACGTTCCATTTCAGGTGTATATTCTATGGAAATTGAAAACAACGATAGCTTTATGAAGGCGCGCCAGCTGGCAGATGAATTTGCTGCGCTGGAAGGACGCCGCCCCCGTATCATGGTGGCCAAAATGGGCCAGGATGGCCACGACCGTGGCGCCAAAGTAGTATCTACCGCCTATGCCGATATGGGCTTCGATGTGGATGTGGGACCCCTGTTCCAGACGCCCAAAGAAGCTGCCCGCCAGGCCGTGGAGAATGATGTCCATATTCTGGGTGTTTCCAGCCTTGCCGCCGGACACAAAACCCTGGCACCCCAGGTTATCAAAGAGCTCAAAGCCATGGGCCGCGACGACATTATGGTCATCGTAGGCGGAGTAATTCCTGCGCAGGATTATCAATTCCTGTACGATGCTGGCGTAGTGGGTATCTTCGGACCCGGAACCGTGATTTCCGATGCCGGTATCAAAATGCTGAATATTTTGATTGAGAGCAGGAAATAGGTTTGTTTTCAAAATGAAGAAATACAAGGTGGCCTCCCCGCAACGGGAGGTCATTTTTTTATGTATTTATTCTGTCATCTTATTTGTTTATTTTGTTTTTTTTAATATTTTTGAAGTCGTTAAGAGATTCATTTTGTTCATTTCCCCTGCCTCCCGTGAAATAACATTTAGGAAACAAAATGATGTGTTTATAGCAAAAAAGGAAAACAAGTTAACCCCGGAAGAAAGTAAAGCCCAGAAGAAATACAGGCAACTTCTTTTGTATCTCTGTTAAAGAATAATCATACTAACTGTTAGCTAGTGATTCGGAAAAAAGTGTAGTGCAGGTTTGCTAATTAAAGCATAATAATCTGGCATAAGAATGCAATATGCATGTTATCAAGATATAAAACAGTTTTCCTTAACTTAAACATTTCGGTCATGAAGAAGAACCTACTGTTCATTGCTTTAGCCTTAATGGCAATGCTGATTTTCATCCACCCTGGTCGCGCCCAGTTTTCTGAAAAGAGCGAAGGAAAACCTAAACAGGTTGAATTGACCGTAAAGGATGATGCAGAATTATTATGGGGTCATAACTGGAAAGATTCAATATGTGAAGAAAGTGTTATAGTCAGCACATTGTTTGGCGGACTACCTGAGCCCGGACATGTTGTTACTGCTGATGACATTGTTGTTCCCGAAGGTAAAGTCTGGACCATAACCAGTATTTGGGCGCGCGGTCGCATCTCTGTTGATGAATTAGGTAACCCCTGGGCACTCCCCAACGGATTTGGCGTACGGGTTTATGAAGACGACAATGACAATCCGGGCGATCTTATTATTGACTACCTGGTTGAAAGCTATGATTTCGATTATACACAGCCGGAAATTAACTTACCAACCCCACTGGAATTAAATGAAGGGAAATACTGGATTGCAGTATATGGCTATTTTGCTAATTCAACAGACTTTCATGAAGGTATGTGGTACCAGCACATGTGGAATCCTGAGCCGTCTGTTGAGTCTGATGCAAGATTAAGAGACTATGCTAACCAGTTTGGTATGGAATATCAAGGCTGGATTATTCTTGAGGAAATTCTTTATACTCCATACACCGCGCTGGACTTTGCAGTATGGGGAACCGAAACAGAAGTAATTCCGGAAATTTTCAACGTTACCTTTAACGTCAACATATTGGCTTTTGGATTTAACCCCGACCTGCACGAAGTATATGTTGCCGGAAGTTTTGGTGGGGATCTCAACTGGGTTGAACCGGGAACCACAACCGACCTGATGTTGGAAAGAGTAGATGATACCATGATTTTCACCCTAACTCTGGAGCTTGAAGCCGGAGAATATGAATACAAGTATTTTTCCACCTTGATTGGGGAAGGGTGGTATGGAGGGGAATGGGTCGGCGGTTCGAATCGCTATATTGCAGTCAATGATGATATGGTTCTGTATGATGTTTGGTATCCCTCTGATCACAGTGTTACCTTTTATCTTGATATGGAAAATGCTGAGGACTTCAATCCGGATCTTGATGAGGTATACATTACCGGTAGTATGTTTGACTGGGCAGAACCCGGCTCTGTTGTATACTACCAGGCAATGAACAGAATAGGAAGCTCTATGCTTTGGAGTAAATCCCTGCTTCTTCACAGCGGAGATTATTCATATAAATATTTCCTCAATGATGGCTGGGATGGCGGAGAATGGATGGATGCTCCCGATCGTCAGGTAACAATCATTGGTGATACGATTATTGAAAATACCTGGGGAGTACCTGAAGGTGGAACCTCCATTAATAGGGTTGAAACGGTAAGTGCTCAATTATTTCCCAATCCGGCGAATGATTATTTATACATTAACACAAGCTCAGCCATTAACCGGATCAGGATAGTTGATATTATGGGTAGAATCGTCTTTAACAAGCAATATAATCATTCAGCTGCTCAAATACCCGTGGATTCGTTCGAAGCGGGATTGTATGTTGTTCAGATATACACTCTTGAGGGATTGATGACAAGGAAGCTGATGGTTGATTGAATAACCTAACCTGACCGGCTTCCTCTCCAAAATCTCTGAAATGCAGGGATATGTGATCCAGGAC
>JAABSE010000171.1 GCA_011390575.1 Sphingobacteriia bacterium | reverse complement strand
GGCCAGCTCCAGCAATTCGGGCGGCGCATAGCGTCCGGTGAGGACGATTTCCATGGCTGCGGGTTTGTTGTTGAGCAGCGTTAGTATTTCTTCCAGCGGAAAAAGCTTGTAGTGGAGCGCTATGCATATTTCATCGAGGATGAGTACATCGCAGCGGTCGTTTTTAACGATGGCTCTCACTTCCTCTAAACCCTGGCGTGCCGCTCCGATATCGGCCTGTGTGGGTTCGTTTACGATGAAGCAGTCGAGACCGTATTGTTTCAGGGTGATTTGTGAGAGGTTTCTCAGTGCCTCCAGCTCGGCATAATGCATCCCTTTGACAAACTGGGCGATAAAAACCGACTTTCTTGCCCCGGCTGCCCGTATTGCCAGTCCCAGGGCAGCAGTGGTTTTGCCTTTGCCATTGCCGGTATAGAGGTGGATGTATCCGAGGGATTGTATGCTCATTTCAGATCTTTCGATTAATTGCAACGATTATTTGAATAGTATTTTACTGTCATGGTAGGGTATTCCTACTGCCAGAAGATTATCTGATAAACCGGCATATTGCCTGGATTCGGGACATCCCAGCGAGATGTTGATTTTACCTGTATGCCATGTGCCCGAAAGGATACTGCCGCAAACTGATAAGAAAAAATGCGGATGTATGATAGGGAACTGATTGAGCTTTTCTGCATAGTTTTTTACCAACATCATGGTTTCTCCCGGGGCGATAAACAGGATAAAAATGTCGGGCTTTACTTCCTCTTCCTGCGCTTCATTTATGCCCATCAGGATATTCTGGACGGGACTTTCCCAGTGGGGTATGTTTTGTAATGCAAGGGCAATGGTTTCTTTTTTTATTCCACTTTCCCGGTGAATTTCATCCCTCAGGGCATTATCATCGTTAACTAAACCCAGGCTTCGTTTGGAGCCCTGGCAGATGAGACTTTCCGGATTGAGCAAAAAGGTTTTACCAAAAGCCATGCTCACGGCTTCACAAAAACGATACTGCCCCGTCAGGTAATTGCCGGATTGACTCTGGTAATTTACTTTTAAGCCCATACATGAAGCTCCGAATTTTTGTCTGAGTATCTGTATCATAATGCTTTCGGGTGTTTGCGCAAGTAGAAAGAATGGTTGTTATATCTCAGATGTTGAATTTTGTCTTCTTTAAGCAGCTTATCCAATACCGATCTTTCGGCCTGGTTATTTCTGAGCAATTCCTGCATGGTATCTTCGCGGATGGGATGAACTGCGCAGATATTCAGTATATCTTCTTCTATTACTCCCGTAAAGCCTGTTTCTGTTCCTTCAAAGCCCAGGATAAGCTCCGTTGGGATGCCTTTTTCTGAAAAAATCTGGTACGCCTGGTTGATGATTTCTGAGTCGGGTGCTTTGACATGTTTTACTGCAGGGGGACGGGTCGGAATGGATATCCAGGCAGTGGCAGGATTAATTTTGTGTATGGTTTCAGCAGTATTTTCAAGGATTTCCGGTGGGTCATTGAAACCCGCTGCCAGCATGGTTTCTGTCTGTAGTTTGTTGGGGAAATGCTTTGCAAAATGCAACAGACCCTGCAAATGCCTGGTGAAATCAATCCCTTTGTGTGGCCTGTTGATTTTCCTCCAGCTGTTTTCATCTGCAGTATCTACTTTTACCGAAACCCAATCGGCCAGGCAAAGATCTTCACATACCGAATCGTCGCTGAGCAGTGATGCGTTGGTGATAACTGCTATCGGGATATCCAGTGATTTGAGCTGTCGGATAGATTTTCCAAGGTTTATATCCAGAGTGGGTTCGCCATTGGCAACGAAAGTCAGATAGTCGGGCATGGCGCTGCCTGAAGTGCCGGAGAGTAGTTTTTCTGTTTCAGAGAAGATAAGTTCCGGGGGATAGTAAGGTTTTCGGGAGATGCTGTATTGATGCGTAGGCCCAACCTGGCAATATACGCACGAATAACTGCAGATTTTGGTATCTGGTATATTGTTGATGCCCAGGCTTACTCCAAGCCGGCGTGATGATACAGGTCCGAAAGCTATCATGGTTTCATGCTTTTCAGGGTTAACCATATTTTACTAACCTCTTTGGATGTAGCAGAATCCGGCGCCCATTCAGTAATACTTTTGCTGTGGGTCATGGCTTCCACTACCTGCGGGTCGAAAGGGATTTTTCCAATCATTCCGATGCCTGCTTCCTTGCACAGGGATTCAATTTGCCGGCTCAGGTCTTCGTCCAGGTCGTATTTGTTGATAATTACATGGGTTTGGATATGAAAGTTTGCAGACATTTCGGCTGCTCTTTGCAGGTCGAGCATGGCCGAAAGGCTGGGTTCGGTGACAATTATCAGCTGATGGGCTCCCGTAATGGATGAAATCACCGGACAGCCAATGCCGGGAGGGCCGTCGATGATGATGGTATCCAGCTGATGCTTCCTGGCTTGCTCCTTTGCTTTGTCGCGTACCAGGTTGACCAGTTTGCCCGAGTTTTCTTCTCCGGGTGCCAAACGACCATACACCATCCTGCCATTGCGAAAACTTCCTGCATACAACCGGCTTTTGTCGCTGTTTACCATCGAAATGGCCTGGTGCGGGCAAATACGCATACACAGATGACAGCCATCGCAGGCGGTTTCTGAGATGACTACGCCCTGACGGGAAAACGATATGGCATCGAAACGGCAGTAGGGTATGCAAATGCCGCAGTTGGTGCAGGTTTCTGGATTTATTACCGCCTTTTGCCCGCCAATAAAGGCCTGTTCCTCTTCATGGGAAGGGTTGAAAAGGAGGTATTGATTGGCTGCATCCACATCGCAGTCGGCCAGCACTACTTTTTCTGACAATGTTGCCAGTGCAGCGCTGATGCTTGATTTTCCGGTGCCTCCTTTACCGCTGATGATGGCTATTTCCATTGTATTTTAATTTTATCCAATAACCCCAGAAAGAGCTGTTCCCATTGCTTATCAGACTCTGCAATGAGTCCGCCTCTTGCATACACAGCAGCAATACTGCGTTCGAATGGGATTTCCATCAATAAGGGGATGTTTTCTTGTTTCAAATATTCATAGACGTTGCGATTGCCCATCCCGGCCCGGTTGATGATGACTCCAATGGGTTTTTTCATCTCCCTGAGGGTCTCCACCGATTGTTTCAGATCGCTCAGGCCAAAAGGAGTAGGTTCGGTAACCAGCACCACATAATCGGCCCTGGCCACAGTTTGTATAAAAGGGCAGGAGGTTCCCGGGGGAGCATCCATGATTACCATGCGGTGATCCCCGGCTGCTTTGATGCCTGCTTTAATCAGGGGTACAGGCGAATAAACTCCCGTATGCATGCGGGCTTCAGCGAGAATGTTACTATTGGGCAGCGTATAGGTTGTTACCACTCCCAGTTCCACCTCTTTTTCGGTAATGGCTTCAAAATGGCAGGCAGCAAGACATGCGCCACAGCCATGACAAAGCTCTTCCATGACTTTGATGACCTGGGGTTGCGGTAAAAAGAAGATAGCATGGTAGTTGCACCAATCATGGCATTTGCCGCAATAGGTGCACTTGCTCTCATCAATAACCGGAACTTTCTGGGTAACCACCGAGGTGCTTTCTTCTTTTGATTTGAAGAATAGTTTTGCATTGGGTGCTTCTGCATCGCAATCGGCCAGCGTAGCAGGTATGCCCGCTTTGGAAAGGCTATGGAAAAGGTTGGTGGCCACCAGGGTTTTCCCGGTGCCGCCTTTCCCGCTGGCGATGGCGATTTTGAAGTTTGTGGGTAACATTTTTTCCTTGCTTTTTAATGCTGACAGCCTCCATGCTGATGCTGATGGCTGTCGTGATTGCAATAGTTGGCTTGCAGGTTCAATTTCCCTGCAATGAAATCGTTTACCAGTTCCCGGGCACTCTTGGTGGGAGCGCCTACAAATACATTGATGTTTTGCGCGTTGAAAAGCTGGATAGCCTTTTGGCCCATGCCTCCTGCAATCACATCTGTTACCTCATATCCGGCAATCCAGCGGGGGTAAAGGCCCGGCTGATGCTCAGGGGGAATAACTTCCGTGATATCGTTAATGTTGTTGTCTTTAACATCAATCAGTGCGAAGGATTGGCAGTGACCGAAGTGGGCGCACAATTCGCCGTTTTCTATGGGTATTGCGATGCGTTTGTTCATAAGTTGAAAGATAAAAGATAAAAGATAAAAGTGAAGAATGAATAGTTAATAGTGAAAAGTGAATAGTGAAAAGTGAAAAGTGAAAAGTGAAGAATGACTTTCACCTTTGAGCCCCGCATGGGCGGGACTTCGGGCATAGCCCTCAGCTTCCAGCTTCCGCCTTCCAGCTTCGAGCTTCGAGCTTCGAGCTTCTCTACTCCCCTCCTCTGAATTTTCTTTTTCTTCCCAGCCCCATTAGCTTTCTTCCAAGTCCCAGTCCTCTGCCCGGGCGTGCTGTGGATTCATTATTGTTTTCAGTATCGCTGTTGGAAGCGCACTGTCCTTTTCTGCGGCCTGTCATGGGTCCTTGACCTTCGGGGC
>JAABSE010000170.1 GCA_011390575.1 Sphingobacteriia bacterium | reverse complement strand
TAAATTAATTTTGGGTGCAAATATACTATATTTAGCCGAACATCTGCAACTGTCAAATGGCCTTATTGTAAACAATTTACAATAAGCACGTTCGGCAGCAATTGTTTTTTCAGGCGATTTTATTGTTTCTCTTCGTATTCCGGTAAATTTATTTAAGCGCAACCTCGCTATTAACCAAAAGGCTAAATTTTCCGAAAATATTGAGAGGTCTACATCCGGTAAAGTTACAATGCCACAATATTTTCAATGGAAGAAGCTCTTTTATAAACATGAATAATATCCGAAGAGCTTTCCATTTCCTGTTTCGCAGTGATACTGATAAACTTGCCAGATCGTGATTCCTTATGATAAATTGTGGCATTGTTGTCGAATAATGCCTCTACCAAAGCAATCTTATCCATTTCTGCAGGCACTATAAATTTGAACATATAGGTGAGAGGCCACTTTTTGTTGGCGTCAAGTTTCTTTTTAAGTGAAGTGAATGTATCCATTTTGCAAACGGATTAGGATATGATTACGCTTCGGCACAAGCAAGCGAACATGCTTTAGAGAAGCAAATCATATGTTGTACGTAAATCAGGGATTATTGTAAAAGTGCCTTATTGCTTATACCGGAGCAAAGGCTATTTGGAAGCAATATCTATAATTTCGAATTCAAATACCAGGCTCGCATTTCGGGGAATCGATCCTCCATAGGGTGGATACTGTCCATAGCCCAGTGCAGAAGGAATCATTAAAATCCCCTTACCGCCATTTTTAAACAGCGGAATCCCAATTTGCCAACCTCTGATGGTATTGCCAAGTTGAATAAAAGCACCATCAGCTGCATCGAAAACCTCTCCATCCTCCAGCAGGAATCCGGTATAACGCATTTTAATCAAACTGCTCATGGTCGGATGAGCTCCGCTGCCGGGGTTTTCCATTACATAGAATAAGCCTGATTCATGTTCAATGGCCACATCCTCCAAATCGTTTTCCCTGATGTATTCAAGAATATCATCCCTGTCACGCTCGGCTATAGCGTCAGGATCCTCTTTCTCGCAGGATGAAAAAACAAATGATATGCTTATGAGAAGCAATATAAAGACATAGGGTTTTCTTACAATACGCATAAAATTTCTGTTACTTGCTGGCTAAAAATTGTTTTCATCATAATGATTTTCGGCTGCAAAGTTACGAATTCTGAGGTTATTGCAACTACCAAAAATTATAAAGAACAAAATTCATTGATTTGTGGCAAAACCTAATCCGTTTCATAGGACAGCTCAGTAATGGATTCCGTGAAACGATCTTATCCATTTCCATGCGATTTAACTGAGGGAATTTGAAAGCACAAACGCACAGTGGAGATTGAGCCCCATTCTATAGTAGATCAAGATTATGAATGATCCTTTTAATTTGTGACCCTGTCTGCACTCTTCACATATTCTCCCGGTGTAACTCCCGTTGTTTTTTTAAATACCCTGTTAAAGGTAGGTTTGGAATTAAATCCAGCATCCCAGGCCATCCCCATAATAGTGAGGTTTTGATTCTTCTCTTTGCGACAAATCCGTTTAAACTCCTCAACCCTGTAATGATTGATAAAATCGAAAAAATTACGATTGAGCTTGCTGTTGAGAATGAAAGACAAATAATCTGGAGTAGCACCAAGTCTTTCGGCCAGTGAAGCCAGGGTAAGGTCAGAATTGAGATAGGGTCTTTGCTTTTCCATGAAGGCAAGCAACTCCTGCACAAAAATTTTGTCTTTGTCTGTAATAGAATGTTCTTCGGCAGCTTTGGATTGTGCGGGTTCAAGATCAGCAGAAACCTTGTGTGAACTGAATACGTTTCCTTGCCTATACCCTCTGTATCCCAATACCAGGATAAAAACTGCCTGGTAAGAGTACCCGATGGTCTGCAGCCCATGATAAGAAAAAACCCTGAAAACATAGTCTATTATATACAATAAACTGGTACCCGCATAGAAAAAAACACTGGTAATGAGCAATATTCTCAACCATGTAAGATCAATGGAAGATATTTCTGAAAAGTAATTTTTTATCTTTTTCCTGTAGTTTCTAATCAGTAAAAGCCCCCAGATAAAATAACCCTGGGTAAAAACAGCTACCAGCGCAATTATTACAGGAAAAGAGATCTGGTCTCTGAAAGCCTCTGTTCGCTCAAGCATAACCTTTTCGGCTGCCGGCAAACTATAAATGTTTAGAAACAGCAATATGGAAATAAGAATAAACGGGAGAAAATGGAGCAGATATTTGCTCTTGAAACGAAACTCCTGGGTAGTGAGCGATTTTATATAGAACCAAATAGCCGGCCCATGCAAAAATATCAGAGGGGTGGAAGTATTGATCAAAAAAGGGAAAGGATAATCGTGGTTGCGGTTATAGATTTCAAGATACCCCAGCAACAGAGTCAGGCCATATAAGAGAAACAAACCAGCCAGAAAATAATCCGGTACATTTTTCTGTTTTCTTACCAGAATGATTCCCGAAAAAATCAAGGTTTGATAAAATCCAATGATAAGAATAATATTCAATATGTTCATCTGGTTATACTTTTTTAATTCGGTTCCCGCTCAAGCAGGATAAACCACCAACAATATCGGTATTGTATTATTTGCCCTGTTGAAAAACTATAATCATCCACTTGTGTGTCAATAGTCTTTTGTTATGGCTCAGTTCACTAGAGATTACACTTTTGCATATGCGCTGCAAAGATAACCCAAAGTATGAAAAGAGTCATTTGGATTGTTGACCATTCTGTTCGAACTCTTTTCTTCCTGCTTTGTTAAGTGGTTTATGGAATAAATTTATCAGGCCCTGCCTGTATTTTCTAACAACAATATACTATGCCAAACAGACCCAAAGAAATCATAGAATTAAAGGTAGAAGGTATGAGCTGCACCAACTGCTCCCTTGGCATCAGAAAAGCACTTGAGAAACAAGGCTTTTCCGGTGTTGATGCCGATTTTACCAACGATGATGTCCGTTTTGAAACAGATGACCACAACAGTGTTGACAATGCCATAAAAACTATTGAGAAGCTTGGCTATAAGGTCAAGGCTTTATCAGAGAATGAAGAGGAAAACCCGGAGAAGAAAGGGATGAGCAGTATTGAAAAGAAATTCTGGTTTTCAGCCGTCTTTACCATCCCGCTTGTTATGGCCATGTTCGTTCCGGTAAAACTCTTGCACAACGATTTATTTCAGCTGGCTCTTACTATCCCTGTGTTTGCAGTGGGTTTCAAACATTTTGGAAGCAGTGCCTGGCACAGCCTCCGCTCGGGAGTAACCAATATGGATGTATTGATTTTCCTGGGTAGTACGGCAGCTTTTGTTTACAGCCTGGTGGGCACCATTTACAATCTGGGTCATGAATATCTGTTTTATGAAACTTCCGCCAGTATCATCACCATCGTTCTGTTGGGTAATATGCTTGAGCATCGCTCGGTAAAGAAAACTACTTCGGCCATTGACGAGCTGAGCCGTTTGCAGAAAACCACAGCCAAACGTATTTCCCAGGAAATGCATGAGGGTCAGGAATATATTGAAGAAATTGACTCGTCCCTGGTAAGAAAAGGTGACTATATTCTGGTAAATACGGGAGATAAAATTCCTGTTGATGGTGAAATTTTCTGGGGATATGGTAGTATTGACGAGTCGATGGTTTCGGGAGAAAGCCTGCCTGTTGATCGCAACAAGGGAGATCAGGTTATCGGAGGAACCATACTGGAAAGCGGGAATATAAAAATCCGCACTACAGCTATTGGCAAAGATACAGTCTTATCACAAATCATAGAACTTGTGCGTACTGCACAAAGAGACAAGCCCCGCCTTCAGAATATGGCTGACAGAATAAGTGCTGTTTTTGTGCCAACAGTGGTAGCCATCGCCCTCATTACCTGGTTAGGATGGTACTTTGGCACCGAACTCCCCTTCAGGGATGCGCTCATGCGCGGTGTGGCTGTTCTGGTGATTGCCTGTCCGTGTGCTCTGGGTCTGGCCATTCCCACAGCCGTAGTAGTAGGGCTTGGAAGAACCGCTAAAAACGGTATCATGATCAAAGGGGGAAGTGTTTTTGACAAACTTCCCAGGATAGAAAAAATAATTTTTGACAAAACCGGAACCCTTACCACCGGGAAATTCAGGGTAAAAGAACTCAAAGCTTTGGGCGGTAAAACCCAGGAAAGCCTGGTGGCTGTATTGTACAGTATTGAAAAACATTCATCGCACCCCATCGCCAAATCCATTGTAAAAGAATTCAGTGGTGCTGAGCCTATTCTGATGGACATGGTAGAAGAAGAAAAGGGACTGGGACTTACGGCCCGGGATAAAAGTGGCAATGTCTATAAAGTAGGGTCTTACGATACGGTACGTGCTCTGACCAGTGACAATACCCACAGCATCTATATTTCGATGAATGATAAATTGATTGGCTGGGTGGATATTGAAGACGAAATAAAACCCGAAGCCAAAAAAGCCATTGAATTCTTTAAGAAAAAAGGGATCACTCCTGTTTTGCTCAGTGGAGACCGG
>JAABSE010000169.1 GCA_011390575.1 Sphingobacteriia bacterium | reverse complement strand
GAGCACTTGGGTTCGTTACCCTAAATACTGCTCCAGTATTTTCCCAGGATGAAAAAAAATCAAGAGGATCTTCCGATATGTAGCTTTGGAATTCACTGGCTTGTTTCTCTACTTCTAAACCTCCATTTCTATTGCAGGCCGATGTAATAATTACAATCGATAGGGTGAAAATCTTTAATAAATTCTTCATATTCATTTTCTTTTAATCAATATAGGGCTGTAGTGTCTCTCCATTCTACCTGGTCGGACTTTTGTATACCTGAACTCCATTTACTTCAACGGTTTTTGATGTGTCAACGAAATCCATTGCGGAGTTAGCTACTCCAAAAAGTTTTTCCAAAAACCCGGGCTTTGAATAAGAAATATTTGACTTGCTTATTTGCCGAAAAGCGCTTCCTCCATATCCTTTAGTATCAATTATCTTATTTTCAATCCTTGCTGTGGAGCCTTTATCTACGTATGCTAAATCTAACCATACCTGATCTCCTTTTTTCATATTTAGAGTCAAACTGTATCCTTCACCACTTTATGTCATATTGAGATATGAAATATCGCTGACAATGGTTTGTGGCGCAAGCACCATATCGGTTATATCAGGCTCTTCATAACTTTGTCCTAAAGAAACATCCCCATTGTCGGTTACCACCACTTCATGTGCCAATTTGCTTCCCAAATTTATAAAAGAACCTTCTCCATAAACATCATTAGCTTCTGTATCATTTGGCAACCAAAGAGGTTCATCAGTAGCTCCTTCCTTATTAGATACATACCAATCTCTTCCGTCTGGATCAATCATTAAAATGGGATTATTTCCCACATAAGCATAAGTTGAAATTGGCAAATAATTCTCAGCATGCGGGTCAATCGAATGAAACCGCCCAATCTGCGAGTCACAAAACCGTGCTCCGTAATCATACCAATTCGTAAAAGCTCGGACTTGTCGGGCTTTTTCATATTATTTATTTATTCTTTTTTCTAAAACAAAACGATATCTTTTCCCTTCTCTAAAAACAAAGAATTCATTAGAATTAATTGCCTTGTACACAGAATCACTAGGCTGTAAAAAATCATTAAGATCATACGGACTTAATTTATAATTCCTAGTAACTCCAAAATAATAAGGACTATTAGCTTCATCCGTTAATCTTAGCTTTATAGTTCCTCGATTCTGACTTACCGACGATACAATACCTGCTATTTCCTGACTGTAATTTTGCCTAACTTCCTCTCCAATCTTTTTGCTCTTTTTATAATCATCTAATAAAATAATTAACACAAGAACTATCCCGACACAAAAGAATATGTATACTATAGATTTATTCATAATTATCTTTCGATTACATTAGTGGCTCCAACATTAATTTGAAAAGGTTCATATCATCCCTTTTCTCCATTGCATTTATATGACAATTAAATCATAAGGATCTATTTAATTCGTAAACTTTACTTTCTACTTGACGGTGGCTAAGACTATTTAGGTTATATCTTGTATTAAATACATTGGTTTTATTTGTCTGTCTAAATTTGATTAAAGTGGCTAGAAGGAACATCCAAAAAAACTCTCACTGCACTGATTAACATTAAGTTTTCAATTAGTCATCTTCGGGTGTGTTTCACTTAATCATGGATGTTTCATCTGGATCAAACTTTGATTTTACTTCAATCAAATTAACGAGGTAAATATAGGAATATTTTAGAATTTCGTCAGAGGATTTAGGTTTTGTGTTATGAGACGTGCCAGCAGGCACGTCTCTACAGGTGTTCATGGGGTTAGAATCAAAGACGTGCCAGAAAGCACGTCTTTACAGCTGCTGTGCTGCCAATGATGGGGTTGATGCAATCTGTCAAAATTATCTTGTATAGACGCGGGCGCGTCTCCAAACCCATGAAAAGGACAGACTCACCCCCCCACAAAAACAGACCCCACCATAAAGATTGCAAAAATCTTCTGGCAGGGCCTGTAATAATAATCAAATCAAACTTGCCTTAAAAAAGGCTATGTGGCATTACGAACTATCAGGGTTTTTCCTGTTCGTAAATGCTTTGTACCTGGGAAGCGGACAATGCGACATTGTAAATACGCACTTCATCCATCATACCATGGAAATACCCACCCCATGCCAATGGAATGATAAGGTCGTTGTCATAGTTTGAATCATCAGCAGCATATTCGTCTGAATCTCTGCCAAAAACCAGGTCATTTCCTGAAACATTAACCGCAGTGCCGGGAGTGTCATCCCACACCTGTGTCTGGGTGCCATCAATATAAAACGCCATTTCACCATCGGTAAAAGTAACGGTTACATGATACCATTCATTCAATACCAATGGAGGATCAGTATCCCTGTCATAAATACCATCGGTTGTGGCAAGGGTAAAGAAAGCTTTATCAGCGGCTTGCAGCTGGAACTTATAGCCATTCCAAGAGTGCAGACCCATAAAGCGGTTGTTCTCAAGGGTTTCCGCAGCATTGAGCCACAGAGAGATAGAAATATTAGCCGGGCTAAGTGCCGGATTGTTGGGAATGGAAACATAAGAACCTTCGTTGAACATCAATGCTTGACCTTCATTTCCATAACGGTCAGTTGACCAAACGGGCAAACCACCGCCCCAGGTATCAGCACCGCTCATCAGGGTTCCATGGAATTCATTTCCTGAATAATCCGTCAGGACAGTACCTTCGCTTTCATCGAAAGTCCAGTGCCCAACCAATGCTTCAGGAGCAATAGGAACAACCTTCTGGGCTTCATAGGCCTCCATTGCCTGTTCCAGTGCAATGACTGAATTGTCAACCTGCACCTGGGTAGCATCTGCATTATCGTGAACTGTTTTGGCCAGATCAACTACGTCCTGCAGTACTGCCTGAGAGCCAGGTATGTATTGACCTTCAGCGGTTCCTTCGCTGGTATTGGCAAGAAGATCTTCAGCTTCCTGAATTTTTGCGGCCAGCTCCGTTTTGTCTACTGTATCCGGATCGTCATCATCGTCACCACAGGCGGTAAACATCAGTAAACTACCTGAGATCAATGCGACCATCATGAATGTAAAAAATTTAAACTTTTTCATAGGTTTTTGATTTAGGGTTAAAAAAATAATTAATTGTTGATTTGATTGTTAATATCCACCTCATTTTGAGGAATTGAGAAATATCTGTGTTGATCATAATCGAAATTGGTATCAGAAAGCTTTTGCTCTGCATAGCTCTTTCCATAGCGCATCAGGTCGTAGAAGCGATGAAACTCAAATCCCAGTTCCACGCGTCTTTCATTACGTATAATTTCGCGCAACTGGCTTTGGTTGGTATTGGTAATATCGGGCAAAAGGTCTTCCGGTATTTCACCAAACCCATTAAGCGACTCATCAAAAAGATAGCTTTCCCTGGCTCTTTTCCTCACCTGATTAAGGGGTGCAAGCGCTTCGGAAGGGCGATTGGATTCATTGAGGGCTTCGGCTTTTATCAGGAGTATTTCGGCGTAGCGCATAAATACATAGTTCAGATCGCCGTCACCCTTGGTGCCTACCGGTATTTCACTCAGCGGTTGCAGGTGTTTCTTTTGAAGGAATCCGGTGGGAGACCAGGCAGGATCGAAGTCATTGCCATTGATCCATGTTTGTCCTTCCCTGCCCAGGGTATAATCCAGCCGGGGGTCAACCACTTCCTGTTCCGTTAACTCAAAGGCATCCACAAATTCCTGCGTTGGCACATTGAAATAATATCCATTTTCGTGCTGTGGAGCAAACCACTGATTGAGGACATTGCCCTGAAAAGGATCCTGCTCGCTCAAATGCTGTATCTCGAATAAGGATTCAGCATTGTTTTGAAAATCGGTCATGAAATTGTGTGTATAAAGCGGCATCAGGCTATACATTCCTAACATTTCTATATCTTCAACTGCCTGGAGCGAAAGCTCGTATTTCTGCTGAAAAAGATACACTTTGGCAAGCAACCCCAGCGCAGCTCCCCGTGTAGCACGTCCAAACTGTCCTCCGGCATTTTCGGGCAGGTTCTCTGCTGCATCTTTCAAGTCTTCTTCTATTTGTTCATATACCTGCGCAACCGTTGAAACGGGCACATGCAAATCATCGACCGTAAGGGCTGGTTCTGTTTTCAAAGGTATTTCACCATAGATATTGACCAGGTGAAAATAGTAATAGGCTCTCAGAAACTTTGCCTCTGCTGCGACCTGTTCTCTCATTTCCTCACTTACGTCTGGGCCCAGGCGATGCAGCACATCGTTGGCACGGGATATCCCTTCATAATAGCGCTGCCAGATATGCTCCAGGAATCCGTTGTCCTGGGTGTAATTGAATTGCCCGATAAATTCGATTTCGCTCTGATCGCCGGGATTACCTCCCTTTATGGCATCATCGGAAGCAACATCGCCAAATACCCACAGAGGGTTTCGAATGCTGGTAAAGCTCAATGGCTGGTATGCAGCAGTAAGGGCCAGCATGGCGTGTTCATCGGTTTCATAAAATGTACCACTTGTGTAGATACCCTGCATGTTTTCATCGAGAAAATCGCTGCACGAAACCAACGTAAAAATTAAACTTATCAAAAATAGTTTTTTCATCTGTTTATAATTTGATTAAAGTGGTCAGATGGAGCTCGCCAACAATACTCTGACTGCATGTTTTACCATGCTGCGAATTATAATCATCCGCGTGTGTGTCAAAATTTTTGTCATGGCTCGGTTCATCATCATTA
>JAABSE010000016.1 GCA_011390575.1 Sphingobacteriia bacterium | reverse complement strand
GGAATTATCATTGCCATTTATCGCTATTATCGCAAAGTATCCAGCAAACCCTTTTTATGGACTGCCGACCGGCTGCTGATAGCAGTTGCCCTTGCGGCAATGTTTATCCGACTGGGAAACCTTATGAACCATGAAATATACGGGTATGTTACCGATAAGCCCTGGGGTTTTATGTTTATTCGCAATGTAAATCAGTGGATGCAGGGAGCTGATCCTGTTTTTACCCCTCCGGTGCATCCTACTGCCATTTATGAAGGTCTTGGATATCTCTTTATCTTTATCTCTATGTTGTGGTTGTATTTCAGGCAAATTACAAGATTGTACGAAGGTTTTATGACCGGGTATTTCCTTATAACCTTATTTGTATGGAGATTTGTGGTTGAGTACTGGAAAGAGCCACAGGAAAGCATGTCTGGGGGCTTTGTTTACGATGTATTAGGCTTTTTTGGTATCAATATGGGGCAACTACTAAGCATCCCTATGATTTTGCTGGGAATTGCTGTTTTGGTGTATTCCTTCAAAGCCAAACGACCTGCTATTGAACAAACAAAGGTTAAAAGCAAAACCTGAAGCAGAAATCACAAGAATCAACGATAAGTATACAATAAAAAAACGCTCGGTTTCTTATGTAAATCGGGCGTTTGCTTTTTCCATCCGGCTATACTTAAGGTTTTAATGAACTCATCGGGCATGCTAATCTCAGAGGCTATACACAAAAGCATGGAATCCTGGCAGTTGCTTAATAAATCAGCAACCAGGGCATTATTTCTGTAGGGAGTCTCCATGAAAATCTGAGTTTGTTGATTTTTCAGAACATTGTCCTGAAGTTCTCTTATTTTGTGCTGACGGGCTTTTTTATCTACGGGTAAATAGCCATGAAATACAAAACTTTGTCCATTGAATCCTGAGGCAATCAGCGCCAGTAATATAGAGCTTGGCCCCACAAGGGGAACCACTCTGATGTTATTCTCATGAGCCAGTCGTACTACTTTATTGCCGGGATCGGCAATGCACGGATTTCCTGCTTCTGAGAGCAATCCAAGATCTTTACCTTCCTTCAGTCCCTTCAAGAAGCCTGGGATTTCAAGATCGCGGGTATGTTTATCCAATACATGAAAAGTTACGGAGTCAAAGTCCTTATTATATCCGGTACTTCTTAAAAATCTTCTGGCCGATCGGACATTCTCCACAACAAATTCATCCATTGTGTCAATGATGGAGGCGTTGAAGGAGGGAAGCTGATTGTGAGGATTGTCGCCTCCCAAACCCACCGGAATAAGGTATAGTTTTCCTTTTGGTTGATTCATGATTTATTATGTTGGTTGTTCAATTTGCCAATCTATGATATCCAGGGAAGCTTTTTTAAATCCACATTGCC
This sequence comes from Sphingobacteriia bacterium, assembly GCA_011390575.1. GTDB lineage: Bacteria > Bacteroidota > Bacteroidia > Bacteroidales > UBA7960 > SKVR01. The sequence continues at coordinate 51,942 of JAABSE010000016.1, read as the reverse complement.
TCCTGAAAAAATTATTGCCACTCGTTTGCCCTGGAACATTGCGCTGTTTTCCAATACAGCAGCCAGTGGTACCGCTGCAGAGGGTTCTATAACAATTTTCATTCGTTCCCAAACCCAAAACATGGCATTGACAATGCTCTCTTCCGATACGGTAAGAATATCATGCACGTTATCTCTGATTAATGGCCATGTAATAGTTCCCAGCGATGTTTTAAGGCCATCTGCTATGGTCTGCGGGTTATCGGAGGGGATGAAAGTCCCGGCTCTCAGAGATTGCCAGGCATCATTGGCCATGAGAGGCTCGGCGCCGATTATCCTGGTTTTGGGTGAGAAATACCGCGCAGTTAAGAGAGTTCCACTTAACAATCCACCGCCGCCCAGGGGGGTAATGACATAATCAGGTTTTGTTTCTGTTTGCTGCAAAAATTCGAAAAAACAAGTTGCCTGCCCTTCTATAACATTGACATTGTTATAAGGATGAATGAATTCTGCTCCGGTTTCCTGCTGTATTTTTTCAAGTGTAGATTCGCGGGCCTCAAGGGTAGGTTCGCAATAGGTAATTTTACCATTATACCCTCTTACTGCATTTACTTTAACCTCCGGTGCATTGTCGGGCATTACGATATGAGCATCAATCCCCTGGTTTTGAGCGGCCAGAGCAAGCGCCTGTGCGTGATTACCTGATGAATGGGTACAAACTCCTCTTGAAGCCTGAGCAGCAGATAACCTGAGAATAGCATTGGTAGCTCCTCTGTATTTGAAAGCTCCGCCTTTCTGAAAATTCTCACATTTAAACAATAGTGATGCACCGCTCAGTTGGTTAAGGGTATTGCAGGTCAAAACAGGCGTTTGTTTTACATAGTCCGATATTCTTTCAAAAGCCAGGAGTATATCCTCCTTCTTGGGTAATGCATGTTTAGCAGGGTTTGCTGAGGTATCCATGGATTTATTTTTTGTTTGCAGCAACTTCAACAGCAATTTTTTCGCAGGCCTGATCGAGCATCGCAAAGACTTTATCAAAACCATCTTTTCCGCCGAAATAAGGATCAGGTACAGATTTATCTTCACCGGGAAATACTTTGTTGAGAATCATTTCAACCCTTTCTTTGTCTTCGGACGTTTGCGCCTGAGCAATTAAGTCGGAATAATTCGAATCATCCATTGCGAAAATCATGTCAAAACGGTCAAAATCATTTCCCTTAAATTTGCGTGCTCTCTGGCCCGATATATCGATACCATTTTTCAGGGCAACCTCCATAGATCGCGGATCGGGTTGCTCTCCTGCATGATAGGCAGCTGTCCCTGCAGAATCTACATTGATATCAAGATTATATTTCTTTGCTTTCTCTTTCATAATTCCTTCTGCCAGGGGAGAACGGCAAATATTGCCCAGGCAAACCATCAGAATATTCATATACAGTACAATTATAATTAACAATTCTATTTTTCGGATTGTAAAAATAAAAAAAACCGGAAAATCAAAGAATGACAATCCGGATTTTGCGGTTAAAGGTCAGAGATGATCATTTTTACATTTTCACTTTCAGCATGTTTTCAAGCTCATCAAAATGTTTTTTAAAGTCCCTGTCAGTATCGTAAAGGTTTTTCACAGTTTTGCAGGCATGCAGTACGGTGGCATGATCTTTCTTGCCCAGCTTGCTTCCAATGGCAGCAAGAGAATGCTTGGTATAAGCTTTTGAAAAAAACATGGCCAGCTGGCGTGCCTGTACAATTTCTCTTTTTCTGGTGCTGGAGTTAATTTTATCCACGGGAATGTTGAAATATTCTCCCACCGTATTTTGGATATGTTCTATGGTAATCTCGCGGGGTGTGCTTTTAACAAATTTCTGAATGACGCTATTGGCCAGATCTGTATTAATTTCTTTTTTGTTCATGGAAGACTGGGCCAGAATAGAAATCATGGCTCCTTCCATTTCCCTTATGTTGGTGTCAATGCTGCTGGCGATGAGCTCTACCACATTAGCCGGCATTTCTACCCCATCGTTATACATTTTTTTCCGCAAAATGGCGATGCGGGTTTCCAGGTCCGGAATCTGCAAATCAGCCGAAAGTCCCCATTTGAATCTTGAGAGCAGCCTGGGCTCGATTCCCTTCATTTCTACGGGTGGCTGGTCTGAAGTAATAATGATTTGTTTGCTGTTTTGATGCAGCTGATTAAAAATGTGGAAAAACACATCCTGTGTTTTGGGTTTATTGGCCAGAGAGTGAATATCGTCAACAATTAAAACATCTATCATCTGGTAGAAGTGGATAAAATCGTTTTGATTGGAGTTTTTTACTGCATCAATAAACTGGTTGGTAAACTGCTCACAGGAAACATACAATACTGTTTTATCGGGAAAGTTGTTTTTTACTTCAATCCCAATGGCGTGTGCCAGGTGGGTTTTTCCCAAACCGCTCGAGCTATATATCAGCAAGGGGTTGAAGGATGTTTTGCCTGGATTTTGCCCCACAGCAATACCAGCACTTCTGGCCAGACGGTTGCAATCTCCCTGGACAAAGTTCTCAAAATTGTATGACTCTATCAGTTGAGGGTGGATATTGAGCTTTTTCAACCCGGGAATGATAAACGGGTTGGGAACAGACTTGCCACTATCTTTATTTAAATCTAAAGGCATAGTTACCGGTGGATTTTTCAGTGCTTTTCTGTTTAAAGTGGGTGCATGGATGGTGTAAGGTTGTGTATGGTTATAGGCACTATCCATAACTATACTGTATTCGAGTCGTCCATCTACACCTAATTCCTTCTTAATGGTTTTCCGCAATAGCTCTATGTAATGTTCCTCAAGCCATTCATAGAAAAACTGACTGGGTACCTGAATGGTTAAAACGTTGTTAATCAGCTTAACAGGCTTAATGGGGGCAAACCAAGTGTTGAAACTATTCTGTGGAATATTATCTTTAATAACGTTTAAACATTTTGACCAAATTAACTCGTGCGTGTTGTCCATCTCTAAAAAATAATCAAAATTTGTTGTGGTTAATACTCTGATTTTTGCTTCAGGGTTGATTTACAGTGCAATGGATTTCATTATCATGTCCCCCAAACATTTCAACAAAAATTGTAAAAATAAAGTTAATAAAAAAGTGTAATTACGCTTGATTATTAATAATTTTTGTTGTATCCGATTCGACGAAACTTTCGCTGCTTTTTTTGTTAAAGTACAGATCCATACGACCTAGTCGCACCCCTGCATATCCGGTTTGACCAATATAAACTTTTTTACCAGCGGCATTTTCTATTTGTGTCGGAGGATCCAGCAAAGTATGGGTATGACCCCCCAAAATAATGTCTGTATACCTTGTTTGACGGGCTATTACAACATCGCTCACTTTTTCTGATTCATATTCATAACCCAGATGTGAAAGGCAGATAATAATGTCACAACCCATTTCCTCCTTCAGTAAACGTTCAACTTTACGCGCCACCTCAAGGGGATCAATATACACCGTTTCTCCGTAAAGATTTCTCCCTACCAGCCCTTCGAGTTCGATGCCAAGTCCATACAATCCGATTTTAAGATCCCCTTTTTCCATTATTTTATAGGGCATGGTTTTGCCGTGCAGCATAGTTGCTGAAAAGTCGTAATTAGAAATTATAAACGAAAAACCTGCATGGGGTAATACTTTCATAAACCCATCCAGTCCATTATCAAATTCATGATTTCCCATCGTAGCTGCATCGTATCCCATCTTGGTCATAAGAATGAGTTCGGGTTCTCCTCCATATACATTAAAATAAGGAGTACCCTGAAAAATATCTCCTGCATCCAGCAATAATACATGGGGATGGGTTTGCCTGATTTTATTAATTAAATCTGCACGTCGGGCGTAACCGCCCATGTTGGGATAGTTGGGATCATTGGCGGGATAGGGGTCTATACGGCTATGTGTATCGTTAGTATGAAGAATACAAAGATGAGTTACCTCCTCCCGGGCATAAGCCCAAAAGGGCAGGCCTACTCCCAATGAAGCGCCTGCAATAAGTGAGGTTTTGGCAAATGTGCGTCTGTCGATTTTGTTCAAAGCCATGATGTTTGGTTCCTTTCTGACTTAAAGGTTTTAATTGTATTAAGGACAAAAAAGATATTGCGCTTTACGGGCAATATCTCCAATACCAGTATCATTGAGAGTAAGAAATGCGCTGATCGAGTTCTGCGCTTATTTTTTCACCCTTAGCGTGTATGTTTTGCATCTGCAGAATTATTGCATCACGTACACGTTTTCCCAGTAACTCATAATTGATGGGTTGCAGAAAAAAGTTCATTGAGTCACCCCCTCCGGCAAGATAATCGGAAGTAAGAACTTTGTAGTTGCGGCTTCTGTCAAATTGCTGTCCCTGAATTAAAATACTTTCCGGTGATTCGTCACTGATGACAAGTTCAATACCTGAAACCGGCATCCCTTTGGAGGATGAAGCAAGATACTCAAAAAGTTCATACGTTTTTTCGCCACTCAAAGTGATTACTACCATCTCATTCTCGAAAGGGAGAAGTTCAAACACCCTGCCATAGGTTATTTCACCTTCAGGAAGCGGAACTCTGAGTCCGCCGTAATTGAGCAGGCAGAAATCGATGGGTTTTCCATCCTGGGGTTGATATATTTGCTGTCCCAAATCAAAGACAAGATCTGCTACAAAGTTATTCAGGGTGCCTTCAGGAGTTCCTCTTTCCATAACATGCTCAGAATACACCAGCACCCTGTTCATATCTGCCTCAAGACTCTCCCTGTACCCTTGAATGATTTCTTCCTGAACAGGGTCTTTGGCTGCATTTACAGTATCCAGCAAAACAGTATGCCCCTCGAATGAGAACTCCCTGGAACGATCTGTACAGCTGCCAAAAATTACCAGGATGAGTGCAAATAGAAATAGTATACCCTTGCTTTTTGTCATCATAAGAATTTTTTGGGGAAAAGAAACACAATATTAAGCTTAATTCCGGTAAAAAACAATGGAAAAATTCACTTCTTTCTTATTTAAACTCATTTTACGCAAGGATGTTTTAATGAGGAAAAAAAATAGTTTAATTGGTTTGTTTACAGGGTTTTGTCTACAAAACAGGTAAACTATTGCTATTCAGCATTATGCAAAAAGGGTGTTGGCAAAGCGGGTGTGGAGGGAAAGTCTAGATGGTATATTTATATGTAATTTTCAGTCCGTATATTGAGGAAAAAATACCCTTTATGCTGTCGGCAGAATTCCGTCGTACGGCAAAAAGTATCTTGCATGACATGGAAAAATCATGTGAAATTTGTTCAAGATCCTGTTCCTTTAACACCCTCATTACTTCGTTCATAAGTGGATAATCAAATTCCAGTTCATACACCTCTTTAATGATTTTTTCTTCAATGGTGTTATTGTCAATTGCTTCCAGTGTAGCAGCCTTGTATGCATTGATAAGACCCCTGACACCCAGTTTAACCCCGCCAAAATAGCGGATAACAACTATCAGAATATTGGTAAGATCATGGGATAGAATCTGTCCATAAATAGGCTTTCCGGCAGTACCGGAGGGTTCTCCATCGTCATTTATTCGAAAAGCATCCCGCATAGGCCCAAGGGCATAAGCATAGCAATGATGTCGTGCATCATAATACTTTTTTCTCAGTTCCTGCAGATGCTCTTTGATTTGTTCTTCATTTTGCACCGGGAAAGCAAAAGCAAGGAATTTACTCCCTTTGTCTTTGTATAATCCTTCACTTTGTTCTATGATGGTTCTAAAAGTATCTTCAAACATATTCTTTTAACCTTTTCGTTAACTATTGACCTGCCTGAAAAGCTCAGGCAATCGCTATAAATATAATAGTAAGAATGGCCAGTAATATCCCCAGCCAGTTTTTCAGCAATAATTTCTCTTTGAATATCAACCAGCCAATCAGTGCTCCCATGCTAACCACACTTACATTGAAAACCGGAAAGAATACTGAGCTTTCGAACAAGGCCAGGCTTTTAAGAAAAAACATGGTAGAACCGAAATTGAAAAATCCCAGGATCAACCCGGCAACTACATTTCGCAAGCTGATTTTTTTAACAGGACCTGATAATCCCGAGAGCCAGGCAAAGGTGCCGATAACAAGTGACAAAACAAAAATTGTCCCTAAAAACAACAGATATTCGTCTCCCACATGAAATTTCTGGGCATGTTTCATTACACTGTCGTTGCTTCCTGTTCCCAGAAAAAGGATGAGAGGCAGCAGCCAGTATCTTTTATCTGCAGGTTCTTTCTGACGTCCCCAAAAAACCAGGTAGAAAGCCGGAAAGGCTGTAAGAATACCAGCAGCTTTGGGTATGTTAAGGCTGTCACCATAAATGATAATACCGATACTAACCGGTATTATCACAGACATTTTGCTTGCAACAGCTGTAATAGCAACTCCGGCTTTCTGAGCTGAACGTGCAAAAACAAAAAATACAAGAATAAACAGAAAACCGTTGATAACAGCCCACCCAAACCAGGGTTTATGCAGTAATTCTACAGCGGTAAAACTTTGTCCATAGGCCAGATAAGAAAAAATGGCTGCCGCCAGATAATTAACTGTTATAGCCTGGAGATTATCTATCTTCAGGATGATGAACAGCCTGAAAGTGACAATAATACAGGATGAAAAGAATATGGCAAGGACAATATTTTCCATTCCTGTAATATTAGAACTGGTTACGTGGATTTTTTACCCAGTATAAGGTCTCTTTTCCGATAAATATCTGAGAAAATTTGTTCAGCGGCAGGGTAGGGGCCCTGAGCCCTTTTTCAAAGAATTTACTCCCCTGGAATATTCGTGCTTCATCCCACAATTGCTTACCAATAAATGCGGTAAGGAGTTTTTGCCCTCCTTCTATTATCACTGACTGTATCTGCAACTTATAAAGTTCAAGTAAAATATTATCCAGAAAGTCAGGATGGGCAAAATCTGTTTTAACCCAGGAGGTTTTATTTTCATGCTTACTGATAAGATGATTGAATACGATGGTGTTTTGCGAATTATCAAACAAATGCAATGATGAAGAAAGGGTGAGATTTTCATCCAGTACAATACGGGTGGGATCAGGCCCTGTCCAGTCGCGAACGTTAAGTTTGGGGTTGTCTTTCAGTGCGGTTATAGTACCCACCATTATGGCTTGCTCCTCGGTTCTCCATTTGTGCACCAGCATCCGGAGCTTTTCTGAAGTAATCCAAGTAGGGCGTGCCGGAGTGCCTGGCAGTCTTTCAATATCAATAAATGCATCGGCCGTTTGCGCCCATTTGAGGATAATGTATGGGCGCTTTTTCTGGTGGAAGGTAAAAAACCTCCGGTTCAGGTTCATGGCTGCAGGTTTTAACACCCCCACTTCAACCTTAACGCCATTATTGCGGAGTTTTGATATGCCCTTTCCTGCAACAGCAGCAAAAGGGTCGGCAGAACCGATTACTACATGAGGTATTTTATGATGAATGATCAGGTCAGTACATGGAGGGGTTTTGCCGTGATGACAGCAGGGCTCCAGATTGACATACAAGGTAGAATGCTGCAGAAGAGATTTGTCCATTACCGAATTCACTGCATTAACTTCAGCGTGTGCCTTTCCATATTCCCTGTGGTACCCTTCACCAATAACCTTATTATCATGCACTATAACACTTCCTACCAAAGGATTAGGGGCAACTTTCCCCAGACCTTCCCTGGCGAGTTCAATGCACCGGTGCATGTAAAATTCATGAGTTTTCATCAAATAAAAATGCCCTTTATAGTTTATATACAAGGGCCAAAATTACAATTTTATGTTGTAAACAGGATCAAACCAAAGCTACTATTCCATCTTATGTTGGATGTTCATCGTGTTGTTGCTCAGATAATCCTTGTGTAGTTCACGAAGTATACTGATGATTTTCCTGGAATCCTCATCCAGTTCATTACAGAGCTGCTCAAGCTTTGAAGCATCACTTTTCGTTTTGGCAAGTTCCTGAATAAGTGCAATTTTATCTGATACTTCGCTGAATCCCATATAGCTGTATCCGGGCTTAATTTTGTGAACAAGCTTACCCAGGGTCTCATAGTCCTGATCGTAAAATGCTTCATTGACGCCTACGATGGTTCTGGGAATTTCCTTTAAAAAACGGACAATCAGTGCCAGTGTTCCTTCTATATCCTCATCAAAAATATCAGAAAGCGCTTTTTGAATCCGCAGCTTCGACTTCTCAAGGTTTTGCTCTTTGGGCTGCTCCTGGATTACAGGGGCATCTTTTTTCTCTACGAAAGAGGTTTTGGTATTTCGCAAAGCAGACATTATTTTCTTATAAATAATATCCTGCTCAGAGGGTTTGGTAATAAAATCGTTCATTCCTGCCTCTTTTACTTTATTACGCGTTTCTGAAGTAACATCAGCTGTAAGTGCCAGAATAGGAACATTGTGGTTGAGAACGGCAGACTCTGAACTTCTTATCTTCCGTGCTGCCTGATAACCGTTTAGCTCGGGCATGTGCAAATCCATGAGCACCAGGTCGTATTCATTCTTCTCCAGCTTCGTTATGGCTTCTTTCCCGTTGTGAGCAATATCAAGTATTCCATTCCATTTCGCAATGATTTGTTTCATTACAAACTGATTCATCTTGTCATCTTCAGCCATGAGAATTTTAATCCCACTCATATCTTTTAACCTGCCATTGATTTTATTCATGTCGGGCAGGAAGGTTTTGTCGCTTACTTCGAAGCTGATGGTAAACCAAAAAGTAGATCCCATTCCCTCTATACTCTTCATCCCAATCTGCCCCTTCTGGAGTTCCACCAGCTTTTTACTGATAGACAAACCAAGTCCGGTGCCACCATACTTGCTTGATGTATCACTTTCAGCCTGGCTAAAACTCTGGAAAAGCTTCTTCTGCTTTTCTTCCGGGATTCCAATACCGGTATCTGAAACCGAAAATTTCAGTTCTGCAATGTTATCTTCCCGCTTCAGTAGTTTTACCTGTATATCAACATGCCCTTCGTGGGTGAATTTTATGGCATTGCTCATCAGGTTCAAAACGATTTGCCTTAATCTGGAAGGATCGCCCTTAAGAACAGGAGGTATGTCAGGATCGACAGAAGCATTGAGAGCTATTCCGGTTTCTCTGGCTTTGAATTCAACTGTTTTTACCGATTCATTAACAAGGGTATAAATATCAAATTCCGTTTTTTCCAGTTCCACCTTTCCGGCTTCCAGCTTAGAGAAGTCAAGCACATCATTGATTACCCCCAGCAAATGATCCGATGAATACTTTATGGACTTAAGATTTTCCATCTGTTTGGCCGAAAGCTGCTCTCCTTCGATGATAAGATCGGTAAGTCCGATGATAGCATTGAGGGGTGTGCGTATTTCGTGGCTTACATTGGAAACAAAGAAAGATTTAACCCGGTTGGCCTCTTCCGCTATTTCTTTGGCTTTTTTCAGTTCTTCTTCTACTTTCCGACGCTCGGTAATGTCAAAAATAATGCAATAGCTCAGCAAGGATGAATGAACCATAATTTTGCTGGTATACACTTCCACATCGCGTTCTGATCCATCAGCCAGTTTATGTTTCAGATAATAGTAGCTTCTGCTTTCATTTTTAGCCTGAACAATTTCTCTTTTGATCCCTTCAGAGGATAATACATTGAGCTGCGACAAGTTCATGGTGGTGAGCTTGTCTCTTGTATAGCCGTAATATTGAATAGCCGCCTGATTGGCATCCTGGATGTTACCGGTTTCAGGATCCGTAATGAGCATGATGGCTGAATTCTGGGAGAAGAAGTTTTTATAACGGAGTTCACTCTCCAGTATTTGCTCTTCTGCTTCTTTTCTTTCAGTAATATCAATAGCAGTGGCCAGTACGGCAGGCTGATTATCAAATTCAATGGATCGTGTGGAAAGATCAATCCATTTTTCGGATTTGTCTTTGGTTATAATGCGAAACTCACCTCTGAAACTGAAGGTTTTGTTTTTTATATCAATATTGTCATTGGCAGGATTGCTAAGACTACTGGGATGTATGAGCTGCCATACCTCCATCCGGGTCAACTCTTCACGTGAAAACCCTGTAAGTTCAACAAAGGCAGAATTAACAAACCCCAGTCTGAAGTTTTGAAAAATCATAATAGCCGATGGATTGGACTCCAGCAGCATTTTGAATTTCTTTTCAGTAGCCTGAGCATGTTTTCTTGCCTTGAGGGTATTATACAGCAAAAACAGCAAAATGGCTGTTCCCAGAAAGAGCAAGGCAGTAATAAAGAAAAAATTGTTGAAAATATTTACGGCACCCGATCCTGCTAACATAAATGAAGGGCTGAAGAGGTCTGAATTATCAGTAGGAATAGAAATACCCTCATGCAAACCGGGAAATAAGCTTGCGTAATATACCGGATCGTCAAAACGCAAATGCAAACGAGAATCCGATCCTATTTCAGGATGGTTCTCGTAAATCTTGCTGGTTATACCCACTGATTCCCGGGGGAGGCCGGAACAATTGTCTAAGTCAACAATTGTTGAGGTTAGTATAATCAGGACAAGAGAAAAGATTGCAATGAAAAATATAAATAACCTTTTCACTTATTTCTTTGTTTTTCAAAAATCGGCCTATAAAAAGCCAATTTATGTGTTTGTGTTGTCGGAATTTGTTGACTAATAGAATCAACGGCACAAATATAAAAATTTAAAACTTAATTTCAAAGCTAAAAAATGACGACAAACAAACAAAATACTTCTACAAACCAATAATACACATCTTGATTGCTGATAACCAATACCATAGATGAATAAAAAAATAGTCAATAGTTATTAACAATCCTATTATATTTATTCAGACCAATTCTAAATAAGATTGAATTTTTCGTTTTCTTGTTAAATATTAAGTTTAGAACAACTTAAATAATTCATTGTTTGTAAGTTGATTAAGGCTAAATGAACTTCAGTTTAACCTCTTTCAAAAATTTGTTTTCCAAAAGTGAGGCAATTTTTTTTGCTACACTTCTCCTGATCTCAAGTTCCACCGGCAGGTTAGGATCCTGGTGAGCCACGTTAATGGCTGTACCAATACAAAGATTAATTTCATCACTCTCCAGCAGTAACCTGACAATCTTGTCTGCAGGCCCGTTGCCGAGTTCAGTTCTTTCGTTGTGTTTTTCAAGTATCCCGGTCACCTTGCTAAGGGTAAGAATTCCTTCCGTAACCAAATCAATTCCCTCCATTTGCGAAATGGGAGGAAGGTCAGGATCGTTGAATTCAAGGGTATCCTTTACTTCAATATCCAGTTTCCTTGCAATTATATCAACAGTTGTGCCCCCCGAAAGGATTCTTTTACCATTAAAGTTTTTTACTTTTTCAGCAAGATAATCATCTTTGCTTTTATCAAAGGGAGGGCCTGAACATAAAAGCAGTTTGCGGGGTTCGCGGTAATAGACTACTACACTGCTGATATCATCTTTTGATTGATATTCATCGTTGGTATGGGCCCTGTTAACAATGACCGATGCAAGTTTGGTGGCCGAAATTTCTGAATTCTCCAAAACTTTGGCCTTTACGAGATCGCGGGTGTTCTCCCAGCCGAATCCCAGCAGATATCTGCCTTTGCCCAGTCCTGACTGGGTGATTCCATCTGTGAGAATAACCACTCTGTCTTCCTTTTGAGCCTTAAAGGTGCAAGCTTTGATTTCTTTGTCTTTATTCGGTTCAGAATCAAGGGTTATGGTATGCCATTCGGGCAAGAACACCTCTTCACCTCTCATTATGATAGCATCAGGATTGTCGTAATTGATAATGGTAGTTTGTCCGTTGTCCTCAATATCCAGGATAGTGAAGGTGGAGTAACTTATTTTTCTTTCACTGCAAACCGGCAGCGTATTCATTATAATTTCGGCAATTTTATGGACATCTTTGTGTTCAACGGTAAAATTCACGGCCATGGTGGCGGTAAGGGTGGCCAGCATATTAGCCTTAACACCATGGCCCATACCATCGGAAAGTACGACAATAGTGCGGTTTTCTTCCTTGACTTTTCGCGACAAAAAAACATCACCACAAATTCTTTCTCCGATGTGATTTTTTTGAAAAACGCCTACTTCTATATAAAAAGAATCATCCATGAATTGCTGTCTGCTGGTTTATTCTGTTTTTTTGACCTTTTTATAGGTTTCTATGATGGAATTGAGCATTTTCTCCGTTTTTGAAGCCCCTTCACCCAGTGAGAAAGCTATTTGTTGCACCATTTTCAGGTTTTCATCTATTACCTCACTTACCCTGTGTATGATCTCTTCCTGTCTTACTTCCGCTACATACATGTCTCTGAAAACAGCTCCAACTACTTTATTGGACTTTAACGAAAATACACTGATATTGAGTAATCCTTCCTGGAAACTTACATCCCTGCCAATAATGTTTTCGTCTTTTTGCATTACATAGTCAAAAAGGTTGTAAATATTGTATGGCAGCAGGGTTTTTAAATCAGCCCCTATTAATCCGGGAATAACATCATTGATCATTTCTGCATCTTCACCCAATACACTGACGAAAGCCTTATTAGACTCAATAACTTTAAGTTTATCATCAACAATTACGGCTGCTGAAGGCAGGTTTTGAAGCAGCGAGGAAATGGTATCTGATTTTACCTTTATTTTTTGATTTTCTGATTTAAGTATTTTTTCATTCTCTTCAAATTCCCGTTGTTGCTTGCGCAGTCGGTCGTTATTGTTTTTCAGGGTTTTAATATAGTCCTGTTTATTTTTCAGTGACCATGTAAGACAGGTTTCTGACCGGGATAATCCCTGGCTTACAGCAACGGCAAAATCGCGGCAGGAACGAAATCCACAAGCACTGCAAGCCGCTTTTTCAGAACTGGTTTTGCCTACTGATTTCAATATCTCTTCAATTTTTTCTTCCGAAGGTATTTCGAGTCTCTGATCATCCTTCTCAAAGGAGCGCGATAAGTCCAGATCCCCATAGTGTGTCATGTTTTCTTCCCAAAGCTTTTTGTCAAACTTTTTCAACCTTTTTCTGGCATATTCCACAACAAGACTTTGACGCAGAAACTTCTTACTGCTTTGGCTGGTTCCCGGCCCCATCAGGCAGCCTTCATTATAAAAAATGTTGAAGTGTTTCTTTATGGCTTCCGGTCCATCATTAAACTCCTCGATGGCTTCCATCATATTATTCTTCCCATCAATGGTAAAAATACTGGACTCCAGCGTGGATCCGTTCATACCTGCAGCATCCAGGATGCCATGGCTGAGAGGGTATAGAGAGCCCAGATATCCGATGGGTTGATCGAAATCTGAATATTCAACGGTTGACTCCTTAACATTAAACAGGGCAAAGAGTTTGCGAAGCTCCTGAAATGTAAGCGCAATGTCTACTTTCCCCAACCCCTCATGCCTGCCAGCCTCATCTTTGGCCGACAAACAAGGGCCAATAAAAACAACATTAATTTTTTTGCCCAGTTTTTTCCTTACCACCATTGCTGTTGCTGTCATGGGAGTTACTATGGGGCTGAGATTATTGATCATTTCGGGAAAAAATTTCTCCACGTAACTTACCACTGTAGGGCAATTGCTGGTTATGTAGTATTTCCCTTTAAAATTGGAAAAAAGTTTCCTGTATTCTCTGGCTACCAGATCCACCCCAAAAGATACTTCATTTACATGGTCGAAACCCAGTGTACGAATCATTTCTACAAATTTGCGGTAGTCTGTAATATCAGGAAATTCACCGCTTATACTGGGATCTACTATAGCAGCTACCTCCTCTCCCGACTTGAGCAACTTCAGGGTTTCGTCAACTGCATTGTAGTAGCTTACCGCTTCCACCTGGCAAACACTCAGGCAACTGCCGCACCCAATACACCTGTCGTGATTGATTTCCGGATACTCACTGTTTTTTTGCTGAGTAATTGCCTTAACCGGGCAGGCCCTTATGCATGCATGGGAGCAATTACACTTTTCAAGATCTATTTGGATGAGTTGCATGATGAGCGATAGTTAGTAATCATTCGTTGGTAACCGTATAGTGGTAGCAAAAGTCCGTGACGAAGTGGGGCCGATACAATCTTAATCTGCAGTATACCCCAATTTGCTGTCAAAAATTTCCTGTAGCATGGAATCTGTTACATGATGAAAAAGCTCTCCATCAATTTCCACCAGAGGGCCTTTGTCACATTCTCCCATGCAGTGGGCTCCTTTCAATACAATTTCATCTGTCAGCCCTTTTTCCTTTAGATAGTTCTGAATAAAACCTACCGTTTTTTTATTGCCACGGGAGAAGCAACTGCTGCCCATGCAAATGGTTATACTATTTATTTTTTGCGCCATTACTACCAGATAAATAAAACTAAAGGCTGCGGTAAATGGAATAATTTACAACAGGGCTGTACTTATTTTCAACAAAAATAAAGAATCCTTGCGAAAAAGAAGGTTATTTTCCTAACAACTTTGCATTAGCAGGCTTCTTAAGAATTAATCTAAATAACATTAAGTAAAAAATGCCCTTAACAACCCATAGAATTGGCCAGCCTGCTTTAATTTTTTACTTATATTTGTGGCAACAGCCAACAAAAGCACAGCATGATAGAGAATACTTCTTTGTATGAAGGGAAAACGCGATACAACTCTATCTGCCAGTATTGTTAAATAATTATCAACCCCGATGGACAAACAACTTTTATCAATTTTTGAAATGTTTCCCAATCGGCAGCGGGACGATCTTATACCCATGCTGCACAAAATTCAGGACCAATTTGGGTTTCTGAGCGAAGATTTTATCATTGAAGTGGGAAGTTATCTCGATATTTCGGTCAACAAAATTTTTGGGGTTGCAACCTTTTATGACAACTTCCGGTTTGGCCCGCGGGGAAAATATCACATCAGGCTTTGCCATGGGACAGCCTGCCATGTGGCGGGTGCTACCACCATTCTTGCAGAACTGGAAAAACAACTGAAGATTAAATCGGGGGAGACCGATAAAAGCGGGTTATTCAGCCTTGAGGTAGTTTCGTGCATTGGAGCCTGCGGTCTGGCACCTCTGATTGAAATCAATGATGAATACCATACATCACTCTCTGTTGAGTCGGTGAAAATCATTCTTGACCAGTACAGGGAAAACCATAACAACGATTATGATGAATAATGATCACAGCCAGGTAAAAAAGTTTCTTACCGATAAGATACTCCGTAACAGAGATCGGGATAAAGACCCTGACCTGATGCGTCAACTTTCACAGATAAGCGGAGAGCGCATTTCCGAACCCATGATTTACGTGGGTACTACCTCATGTGCTTTGGCTGCCGGTGCAAAGAAAACATTTAAGGCTATTGAAAAATACATCCATGACAACCAGCTGAATGTCAGGCTCATTGAAGGGGGATGTACAGGCAACTGTAAAGCAGAGCCCCTGGTTGATGTGCAGCTTCCCGGTAAGGCCAGGATTTCTTTTCATAATGTATTGCATGAAATGGTTCCTGACTTCCTGGATGAGATACTTAATAACAGTTTACCTGAAAAAATGGTTCTGGCACAGTACCACAGCGATATACACCAGTTGTGGGAAGGAGTACCTTTTGTACATGAATTGCCTTTTAACACCGGGCAAACCAAAATTCTCACTGCCAATTGCGGGGTTACCGATCCCGTTTCTGTTGCACAGTACATTGCCAGGGGAGGGTACCAGGCTTTTGCCGATACCATTGCAAAGTATACCCCTGCCGATGTTTGCGATATTGTAGAAAAAAGCGAACTGGCCGGAAGAGGGGGCGGAGCTTTTATTGCCGGCAAAAAATGGAAAATCTCTCTCAATGCTGTCAGCGACCAGAAATACTTTGTGTGTAATGCTGTAGAAAGCGACCCGGGCAGCTATATGAATCGTGTGATTATGGAAAGCGACCCCCATAAACTCATTGAAGCACTGCTGATTGCAGCTTATGCCATAGGGGCTTCAAAAGCTTTTATTTTTACCCGAAGCGAATTTTCTCTTTCCATCAAAAGGCTCAATGCAGCCCTCAAAGAAGCAGAAGAATATGGTATTACCGGGCATAACATTTTTGATTCGGGTGTAAACATCGATATTGTTGTAAAAGAAGGTGCAAGAGCTTTTGTTTGTGGAGAGGAAACTGCCCTCAATAACAGTATTGAAGGGAAGAGGGCAATGCCTTCATTTAAACCTCCATTTCCTGCAATAAGAGGTCTGTGGAATAAACCAACCATTGTAAACAATCTCGAAACCCTTATCAATGTGCCCCTGATTATGAAAAACGGACCCGAATGGTTCAGGGGTATCGGCAATGAAACCAGCAAGGGCACCAAGCTTTTCAGCCTGAGTGGTAAAGTCAATAATTATGGAACCATTGAGGTGGAAATGGGTACTTCCTTCAGGTATATTGTTGAAAATATTGGCGGAGGAATAAAAGATAACAGTGAATTCAAAGCCATTATCCTGGGCATCAACTCGGGCAGTTATATTACGGATAAAACCCTTGATATAAAGGTTGATTTTAACGAACTTAAACAGGCCGGATCACAACTGGGCAGCGGCGCATGTGTGGTTGTAGGCCAGGAAAGTTGCATGCTTGATCTGGCTCGTTTTTTTACAACCTTTTTCAAAAATGAAAGCTGCGGAAAATGCATTCCATGCAGGGAAGGGACAGCCCTTATGCTCGAAATTATTGAAGCGGCAACCCGCAAGCCTTCAAAAGAAAATTCCTTTCAAACGCTTGAACGATTCAAGGGAATTATGCAACTCAAAGGGCTTGCAGGAGTGATGAAAGATACAAGTCTGTGTTCGCTGGGAAAATCCGCACCCAATGCCATTCTTAATACACTGGCAAATTTCAAATCAGAGTTTGATGCACACGTTTTTGAAAGAAAATGTCCGGCAGGCGTATGCCGTGAGCTGAGAACCTACCACATTGATGTGGATATGTGTACCGGTTGCACTGCATGTTATAAAAAATGCCCTGTAGATGCCATCATTGGCGCAGCCCGTCAACCGCACTTTGTGGTACAGGACAAATGTATCGCTTGCAATGCTTGTTTTGAAGCTTGCAAATTTAATGCGGTTATCATTGATTAAACTATTGTTGCTATGAGTTTTGAAATCAACATCAATAACACCCAGGTTGAGGTACACGAAGGCGAAACATTGCTGAATGTAATGCGCAAAAACGGAATCAAGATTCCTACTTTATGTTACATGGCCGGTTTTACCCCTTCTGGCGCATGCCGCTTGTGCGTGGTGGAGGTGGAAGGGAAAAGAGATCTTATTACCTCATGTACCTACCCTGTTGAAGAAGGGATGGTTGTGAAAACCAATTCCTCCAGGGTAATCAAGGCACGAAAGTCGCTGGTGGAAATGTTGCTGGCCAATCACCCCGACGATTGCCTGTATTGCGAGCGAAATGGCAACTGTGAGCTGCAGTGGCTTGCAGAAGAATTGAATGTAAAAGAACGGAAATATTTCAGTCGTAAAAACACTGATAAGAGAGACCATTCAAGCCCCAGTGTGTACCGCGATCCTGCCAAATGCATTCTGTGCAACCGCTGTGTAAGAGTCTGTGAAGAGGTGCAGCTGGTAACTGCCATAGAATTTGTTTACAGGGGAAACAAAACCAAGGTTAACTCTGCGTTCAACAAGGGTTTAAATGTTTCCAGCTGCATCAATTGCGGGCAGTGTATTATGGTTTGTCCTACCGGTGCACTGGTGGATATTTCGCATATTGAGCGTGTACAGGCTATCCTTGACAATCCCGGGAAAGAAACCGTGGCCATGCTTTCACCTGCTTTTGTGGCTTCAATTGCTGAACAAGCTGGAATTAAAAACACAGATAATCCTGCAGGACTCATTACTGCCGCCCTTTACAAAATAGGTTTTAAAAAAGTTTATGATATGTCGGTTGCTTCCGACCTCAATATTGTGTTGGAGGCCTCCATACTAAAAGAAAGAATGGAAAAAAACCATTCCACTCCCTTATTGTCATCCTGCTGTCCGGCATGGATTAAATATGCTGAGGAATTTACACCGGATATATTGCCTGACATTTCGGAAGCAAAATCACCCCAGCAGCTCATGGGAAGGATCGTGAAATATCACCTGCACAAAGAAACGGAATCCGATAAACTTTATACCGTTGGTTTTATGCCCTGTGTGGCCAATAAATATGAGGCATCAAGAGAAGAAAATACACTCAAAGGGATTTCTGAAACAGATGCAGTAATTACGGTAAGAGAGTTTCTGAGGATGCTCAGAAGTTCAGGTATTTCACTTAGCAGAATGGAGGCTGAAAACCCATTGCCTCCGTTAGAAAATAACTCACGGGCAGGTTTTCAGATGGCTTATTCGGGGGGAAAGGCCGAGGCTGTAGCTATGCAGTTAAATCTTTTGTTGAATGGTAAAAACCCCTCTGGTTTTAAATTTATTCCGCCCAAAAATCCGGGTAGTAAAAGAGAAGTAAAGGTAAAAATCGGGAAGCACGAATTTGGCTTTGCCTGGGTGAGTGGTATCATGGAAGCACAAAACTACCTTGATCAACTTAAGCATGACCAGCGTACAGACATTCATTACGTAGAAGTAATGGCGTGTGCAGGAGGTTGTGTAGGCGGCGGAGGTCAGCCTGTGTCTTACTTTAATGCAAGAGAAAAAGCAAAACTCAGAAAAAAAACAAGCCAGGAACTCGAAAAACTTCCTGCAAATACTATAGCAGGCCAAAATAATGATCTGGCTACTTATTTATCGGCAAATGAGAAGAATGCCGGCAGCAAGTCATTCCACACAAATTTTCATCAAAGAAATGTCTTAAAATAGATTTTCACATTAACGGGAGTGTGTATTATATTTTTTAAGCACTCCCAAAACAGATTGCAACATGGACATCCAGGGTAAAAACAAGCTTGTATACACGGTAAAAGATCGCTGTAAGGTATGTTATACCTGTGTCCGCGAATGTCCTGCCAAAGCCATTCGTATTGTTAACGGCCAGGCAGAAATTATTGAGAACCGTTGTATTGCCTGTGGAAACTGTGTGAAAGTATGCAGCCGTCAGGCAAAAATGTTTTCTTTTGCTATCGACAGGGTGAAAAAGCTTGTTCAAAGTCATGACAAGGTTGCCGCCATCATTGCTCCCAGCATAGCGGCCGAATTTATCGATATACCCGATTACCAGAAACTGGTGGGAATGATCAGGGCACTGGGTTTTGATTATGTCAATGAAGTGGCTTTTGGCGCCGAACTGGTAGCCAATCAATACAAAAAACTCCTGCATAAAGACCAGAAGCATCCTTATATATCCACCAGTTGTCCGGCCATTGTAAGTTATGTAGAGAAACACCATCCTCAGATTGTAAAATCACTCGCCCCCATTGTATCTCCCATGGTAGCCACAGCAAAGGTTTTGCAGAAAATGCATGGAGCTGATTTGAAAATTGTATTTGTAGGTCCGTGTATTGCCAAAAAGGGAGAAGCTGACCTCAAACAATTTAAAGGGCTGGTACACGAGGTTATTTCTTTTATCGAGCTGAGAAGGATGTTTGATGAAAAAAAGTTTGTCTACGATCAAATCATTCCCTCCGAATTCGATCCTCCTTTGGCAGGAAAAGGATCAGTATTTCCTATCAGCGGTGGTATGCTGCAAACGGTAGATCTGGAAGAAGATTTTCTCAACGGTGAAATTGTAGTGGCAGAGGGAAGACAGGACATTACAGAAGTACTCAAAGAATTTGAAGAGGGCTATCTGGAGGCCAAGCTCTTCGATTTGCTATGCTGCAACGGATGCTTAAACGGCCCTGGAATGAGCAACCGCAATCAGTTTTTTTACAAACGAAAAAACATCAGCAATTTTGCTAAGCGCCAATTCGACAGACTGGAACAAGAAAGCTGGGAGCAAAGCATAAAGGAGAATTCAAAGGTTGACCTTGAAAGATATTTTATTGCGGATGATCAAAGGTATGCAGCAGAGTTTTCTGAAGAAGATATTCAAAAGGTGAAACAAAAACTGGGTATCCTGAGTCAGGAGGATGAGCTTAATTGCACTGCCTGCGGATACGATACTTGTCATCAGCACGCCGTAGCCATCCTCAAAGGAATTGCCGAAACGGAAATGTGTTTACCCTATACCATTGACAAGTTGCATGAGTATATCAAAGAACTGGACGTTTCCAATACAATGCTTGCATCTACCCAGGCAGCCCTGAAACAATCTGAAAAGCTGGCCTCCATGGGCCAGCTGGCAGCGGGCATTGCCCATGAAGTGAACAACCCTTTGGGTGTAGTTATCATGTATGCCCATTTATTGCTGGATGAAGTAGAACCAGACTCTCCTTATTACAAGGATCTGAAACTGATTGTAGACCAGGCTGACAGATGTAAAAAGATCGTTGGAGGATTGCTTAACTTTGCACGCAAGAGTAAAGTTAATATTGCTGAAGTAAACATCAGAAAACTGATAAAAAGCAGCATGAAGGCCTTTGTGATGCCTCCGGAAATTGATTTAAACATTGAAATCAACACCGAAGAAGCAACAATGGCATGTGATAACGATCAGATGGTACAGGTTTTTTCCAATCTGATAAAAAATGCTGTGGATGCTATGCCCAGCGGAGGATCACTGTCCATCATAGTAGATGAAGACAAACACAATCCCAAAGATATGGTCTTTACGGTGAAAGATACCGGTACGGGCATTTCGGCGGAAAATATGGAGCGGATGTTCGAACCCTTTTTTACTACCAAGGAAGATGGTAAAGGTACCGGACTTGGCTTGCCCATAATTTATGGCATTGTCAAGATGCATAAGGGAAATATTAAGGTTGATTCAAATAATGATCCCCAAAAAGGGCCAACAGGAACAAGCTTTTTTGTTTCTTTGCCTAAAAATTCTGAATAGCACAACGCTTTTGAGACACCAGATATAAAAAGAAGAGTATGCTGAAAATTGAGAAAAAGAAAATCCTTTTGGTAGATGACGATCAGGATTACCTGTTCCAGCTAAGTATTGCCATACAGGATATGGGCTTTGATGTTGCTACGGCAACTACCCAGAAGGAAGCTGAGGATATCATTGAAAAACTTAAACCCGATTTGGCTATCCTTGATCTTATGATGGAAAATCAGGACACAGGATTTATCCTCTGCCACATTATCAAAAACAAATATCCTGATGTTCCCATCATTATTGCATCAGCGGTAACAGCCGAAACAGGGTTGCTCTTTGATGTGGATTCGGAAGAAAACCGTCAGTGGATTAAGGCGGACCTTTTTCTGGATAAAGGAATCAGAATGGACCAGTTGCATAAGGAAATCAATAAACTGCTGAAAATTTAAACCATGGGAAAATTAAACCTGTTGGTGGTAGATGATGAGCCGGGAATCAGAAGTGGTATCAAAAGAATTCTGGAAAGCTTTTCGGTAAGTTATCCTTTTATGGATGAAGACTTCGACTTTGAGGTGCTGGAAGCTGAAACCGGAGAGGAAGCTATTGAATTGCTGGACAACTACCTTTTTGATATTGTTTTGCTGGATAATAAACTTCCCGGGATACAAGGTATTGAGGTATTGGAATACATCAACAAACAGGCCATTGATGTTATTGTGGTTATGATTACTTCGTATGCCTCTCTTGATATGGCAGTGAAGGCTACAAAAAGTGGTGCTTACGATTTTGTTCCCAAACCCTTCACTCCCAAAGAGCTGCGCAATTGTCTGGAAAACATTGCCAAACAGCTGTTTTTGCGCCGCATGACCCAAAAGATGCAGGTGGAGGGAAAGCAAATCCGCTTTCAGTTTTTATCGGTGCTCTCTCATGAATTAAAATCCCCTATCAATGCTGTGGAAGGTTACCTGAATCTGATGAAGGACAAACGGAACGGAGATCAAATAGACGATTACAAGGAAATGATTGACAGGTCATTGACCCGCATTGATGAAATGAGAAACCTCATTCTTGACTTACTGGATTTCACCAAAATTGAATCCGGAAAGAAATCCAGAAACATTAAACCTGTAGATCTGTGTGAAATTGCAGGACGGTGTATTGATCTTGTTCAACCCCTTTGTATTCAAAAAGATATAGACATTCATCTCAACTGCAACGATAAGGTTTCTTTTAAATCTGATGTGCAGGAAATGGAAATTATTTTTAACAACCTGCTTTCCAATGCCGTAAAATACAACCAACAGGGAGGGCGAATTGACATAAACCTTACCAAAGAAAGAGGAAATACCATTATCGCTGTTACAGATACAGGGATTGGCATGGAACAAGGTGATATTGAAAAGTTATTTGAAGATTTTGTAAGAATCAAAAGTGAACAGACCAAGCATATAAGCGGAACGGGACTTGGCTTGTCAATTGTAAAAAAAATTGCAGATTTGTATAGTGCTTCTATACTTGTAGACAGTGAACCGGGACAGGGGAGCACATTTACCATCAAGTTTCCTGAAAATGAATGAATTTAATCAAGTACTCCTCAATTTATATTCAACCAAATGGACCCAAAGAAAGTCCGGGAATTACCCGGTAAAACCATAGAACGACTCAGCCAGTATCGCCGGATACTCTTTAATAACATCAACGAAGGTAAAACCAATATTTACTCTCACGAGCTGGCAAAAACGATGAACCTTACTTCTGTGCAGGTAAGACGCGACCTGATGCTCATTGGATATTCGGGCAGTCAAAGCAAAGGGTATATCATCAAAGATTTGGTAGCGCTCATTGGAAGTATTATCGATAGCAAAGAGCCTCAAAATGTAGCCATAGTGGGTATGGGTAACCTGGGGCGTGCTATTACCAGTTATTTCTCCGGTAAAAGAGAAAGACTTTCCATCGTTGCCGCCTTTGATAATGATACCCAGAAAACTGATCGTATCATCGCCGGCGTTCCCTGCCATCATATCAACAAAATTGGCGAAGTAATACCCGCTATGAATATACATATTGCCATACTTACAGTAGCTCCAGAAGGTACGTTTGATGTAGCTAAGTTGCTCATGAATGCAGGCATAAAAGGGTTACTCAACTACACTTCAGTGCCTCTTACCGTGCCGGAAAATATTCACCTGGAAGAATATGATATCATAACCTCACTCGAAAAACTTGCTTTTTTTGTGAAGGAGGATTATGAAAAGTAATTTGACATGCTTACAACATTAATTCGTTAACTTCTTAGGAATGAGAGTATTTAAAAATATTCACGAAGCATCAGGACAGATTAAAAACGCTGTAGTTACTACCGGTTCTTTCGATGGCGTGCATGTGGGGCATAAAGTAATTATTGACAGACTCAAACAACTTGCCGCTGAGGTTGGGGGAGAGTCAACACTGGTTACATTTCATCCCCATCCACGAAAAGTTTTATACCCGGATCAGAAAGACCTGAGACTGATCAATTCACAGGAGGAAAAAATTGAACTGCTTTCCAAAACAGGACTCGATAACCTGGTAATCATCCCTTTTTCTGTAGAGTTCTCAAAAACCACCGGACACGATTTTATTTCTGATATCCTCATTGGAAAGCTCAACGCAAAGATTATCATTGTGGGACAAAACCACCATTTTGGCCACAACCGGTCAGGCGATTTTTCTTACCTGGATAAGCTGAGCCATGAGCTCAACTTCAAGGTAGAAGATATTCCTCTTAAAGATATTGAGAACGAGACCGTTAGTTCAACAAAAATCAGAAAAGCCATTACCCAGGGCAATATCATGCGAGCCAACGCTTATCTTGATCATCAATATATAATCACCGGGAAAATGAAAAATACCGTTGAGCTCAATGGTATTGACGGGAGCAACTATTATACAGTTGAAATTGAAGAAGAAGAAAAGCTGATACCCCCGGCAGGTGTTTATGCAACCAGTATCAGGCTCAATGATAGCAACCTTAAATCAATGACCATTATTACCGGTAATGACGGTCAAAGCCGGGTGAATAACATCCTCGTACACGATAAGGAAAACCTTACCAATATGCGAGCCACAGTATATTTCTATAAAAAAATAAAAGGGGCTGAGATATTTCTGGATGGCGTAATAGACAGTTCAGAGATAGAAGAGGCACTGGAGGATGTGGATGAATTATTATACTGATAATTTACACAATATGAATGGTAGCGCTCATGATAGTTTCAATGTTGTGTTTCTGGGAACAGGAACCTCTACGGGTGTGCCTGTTGTAGCTTGTGACTGTGATGTTTGCCGAAGCAAAGATTCGCGCGATCGCCGGTTGAGAACTTCTGTCATGATAAAAATCAACGGGCACAATTTTATTATTGACTGCGGGCCCGACTTCCGTTACCAGATGATCCGGGAAAATGTAGAAGACATTTCTGCCATAATCTTTACCCATGGACACCGTGACCATATTGCCGGACTCGACGATGTCAGGGCTTTCAATTATGTGCTCAACAAGACGGTAAATGTTTTTGCCAGTGAAGAAGTTGTGGATTCTATAAAACGCGAATTTCCCTATATTTTTACCGAGAAGCGCTTCTTTGGCGCACCCCAGCTTGAGTTTCATATTATTGATAACAAAAAATTCCGGGTAGAAGATGTAGAATTTACCCCCATCGAAGTATTGCATCATAAGCTGAAGGTTTTTGGATTTCGTATCGGGGCTTTTTCTTATATCACGGATGCCAACTACATTTCGGAAGAAGAGAAAGAAAAACTAAAAGGCTCAGATGTTCTGGTAATCAATGCCTTGAGAAAATCCAGGCACATCAGCCATTTCTCTCTTGAGGAAGCCATAGAGATAATCAAAGAAGTCAATCCACGCAAGGCTTTTATTACCCATTTAAGCCATTTCATAGGTCTGCACGCCAATATCCAGAAAGACCTTCCCGAAAACATCTTTCTTGCTTACGATGGCCTGAATGTAAATGTTGAATCCTGAGTAAATATTTTGCAATACCTGGCTCTTAAACTGCGTTATATGGCGAAAAATAAAGAAAATAAAGCAGGGATATGGAACAGTCTGATTAAAATTTCCGTATTTTTGTACCATAATCACCGAAATAAAAATTACTATGATATACCATCCTGAAAAATACAGTCTTAAGGATGAACGAATGAAGCCATTCATTGATCCTGACGAGATATGGAATTTCATTAATAACACTCCATCAGATAAAAAAAGAGTTCGTGAAGTAATCGGGCTTTCGCTGAATAAAAAGAGGTTATCACTTGAAGAAACCGCCGTATTGCTCAATGCCACTGACCCCGAGCTTATTGAAGAAATTAAAGAAGGGGCCAGAACCCTTAAGGAGAGAGTGTACGGAGAAAGAATCGTACTTTTTGCTCCTCTTTATGTGGGAGATTTGTGTACCAACAATTGCCAGTATTGTGGCTTCAGGTCCGAAAACAAGGGTATGAAGCGCATTACCCTCAACAGAGAACAACTCATAGAGGAAACTACCGCTTTGATTGATCAGGGTCATAAAAGACTGATTCTTGTATATGGCGAACATCCGAAATATTCTGCAGAATTTATTGCGGAAACTGTTGATATTGTTTACGGTGTTAAGCACAACAACGGAGAAATCAGAAGGGTAAACATCAATGCTGCGCCCTTTGATATTCCCGGTTTTCGAACCATCAAAGATTCAGGTATAGGAACCTTCCAGGTTTTCCAGGAAACCTACCATGAACCCACTTATGCCAAAGTGCATCTTGGAGGCGTAAAACGCAACTACGAATGGAGACTTACTGCATTGGACCGTGCCCAGGAAGCTGGTATTGATGATATAGGAATCGGCGCCCTTTTCGGACTCTACGACTGGCGCTTTGAAGTACTTAGTCTTGTAAGACACGTAAACCATTTTGAAGCTGTTTACAATGTCGGGCCCCATACTATTAGTTTTCCCCGTATACAGAATGCAATGTCGCTTAACATCGAAAAAGACCACCTGGTTAGCGATGAAGAATTTGTAAGACTTGTATCGATTCTCCGTTTAGCGGTACCTTACACCGGCATGATCCTTACAGCTCGTGAACCACGACACATTAGGGATCAGGTATTACGGTTCGGTGTATCTCAGATTGATGGAGGAACCAACCTGGAGCTGGGAGGCTATTCGAAAGCGAAAAAAGAAACCCAGGATTTGTCTATGGAACAATTTCAAATCAACGACAACCGTTCTTTGAATGAAATTATGGACGAATTGATCAAAACAGGATACATACCCTCCTTCTGTACGGCATGCTACAGGCTGGGACGCACAGGAGAGCATTTTATGGAATTTTCTGTTCCGGGTTTTATCAAAAGATTCTGTTCTCCCAATGCGCTGCTTACCATGGCCGAATATCTCGAAGATTACGCTCCGGCTGATACCAAAGAAAACGGTTACAAGCTCATTGAAGATAAAATTAATGAATTGTCACAACATCAGAACGTGGATGACCTGAAAGAGAAAGTTTCACTGGTAAAAGCAGGAAAAAGAGACCTTTACTTTTAATAAGATGTATTTCCGTTGAAAGACTTTATTATAGGTTTGTATATCAGTCTGAGAAACGTTTTTATAAATAGTTGGAATCTGTTTTAATTCTTTTGGTACTATGGCAAAAACAAAGATATTGGGAATCATGGTTTATGACCGGATAAAAGAGGCCGGGAAGACCCAGGAAGTACTCACAAAGCATTCAACTCTCATCCGGACAAGGTTGGGATTTCATGAATTGTCACGCGAAGTTTGCAGCAGGCTGGGCACTATTCTGCTTGTGATGCAGGGAGCTCCGGACAAAATTGAGCAATTTCAGCAGGAGCTGGCTGAAATTGGGGGTATTGAAGTTCAATCTATGGAATTTCGCAATAGCTGAATCAGGAGTTAGATATTAAAATTTTACCGAAAAATATTTTACAATGGAACAGTTGGTAATACTTGGCCTGATGGTGCAGGAAAAAGAAAAACATGCCTCTATGCTGCAGAGTATTTTCAGCAAATATGGCTGCTGCATAAAAACACGTTTAGGATTGAATGAACTGGATATTCCCGAAACGGGAAGCGCCGGACTTATTTTGCTCGAACTTATGGGAGACAGGGAAGAATGTCTCAGACTGGAAAATGAAATCCTTGCCCTTGAAGGGGTCAAGGTAAGGAAAATGACATTTTAATTTAGAATTAATAATATACTAACACTGTTTGCTATCCGATTATTCGGAAAACAAGCCACAACAATTGATTTATGGCTAAAATCGTTCATTTATCTGAGGCTGCCTCTCTGGCGATTCATTCGATGGTTCTGATTGCAAAATCCGACATTCATATCAATGTTAATATACTTTCCAAGGAGATGGGGGCATCCCGCAATCACCTGGCAAAAGTTCTTCAACAACTTGTAAAACACAACTATCTCAGGTCGGTGAGAGGTCCCAGCGGCGGTTTTGTGCTCAATGTTAAGCCTTCTGATATCACCATACTTGATATCTATGAGGCTATCGAAGGTAAAATTGAAACGCCTAAATGCCCTCTTGACCGACAAATATGTCCTTTCGACAAGTGCCTGATGGGAGGGATGGTAAACTCTGTTACTACCCAGTTTAAGGATTATTTTAAGGACCAGACCCTTGAAAAATTTGTCAACGAACCTTAACTTTCAGAAAAGTTTTTTACTGCTGCATTAAACCTTTCATCTTTAATTCAATCAAAGGAACAAAACAAATCATTTTTAACCTTTAAATATTGAATTATCATGAAAACAAAAAATCTGATTTTTATTGCAGCGATTTTTATTATGTTTATTTCTGTTGAATCCTTCGGTCAAAGAGGGATGAGAGGTAATCAGGAAGGAGCTCAATGTGTGCTGCCTGATTTGACAGAGGAACAAGAAACAAAAATCAATGCATTGCGGACCGAAAGGATCGCCTCTTCCACACAACACCAGGCAGAGATGAACGAGCTGAGAGCCCGTAAAAGGAGCCTGACACTGGCCGATAATCCTGATATGAATGAAGTGAACTCTATCATTGATCAAATGGCAGACAAACGCGCTCAGCAAATGAAAGCCCGCGTTCAGCACCGCCAGGAAGTAAGAGAGTTACTCACCCCCGAACAAAGAGTAATTTTTGACAGCCAGTCGGGTCAACGAAGAGCCTTTGGACAAAGAGAAGGATACAGAAATTCTGAAGGCCGCGGACAAGGAAGATTCAACGACGACTCCCGCAGAGGCAGAAGAAGATAAATCATTCGTTTAGAAAAACAGTAAAAAGCACAAAAGCCCGGAATTTCCGGGCTTTTGTGCTTTTTATATTGTTATGCTAATCAGAAAAATTAAGGGTTTCACGGTGTTTTTTATGGTAATTACACGGTGCTTCAGGGTAGAATAATTCCTTACTTTAGCAAATATCTGATGCTATTGAATTGGACTGTCCAACAGTTAAATCATTTAAAATCATTCTTTGATGAAACTGTTATCGACAATAATCGTATGCTTGATAACAGGCAATTAACCTTCAAAAGCACAGATTCTAATAAATCTTCATTAAAACTGTCCTGATGCAATGAAAAGAACTACCCTGATAAAAAAATTGATAATTATTTCTATTATCCTGGCCTCTTTTATATACAGCACGAAAGCAGAGGAAACACCTGTGACCTTCAAGCCATACGGTTATGTCAGTTATGAAATGCTGTTTGACACCTACCGCTCACTTGATACACGTGATGGCCAGTTGTATCTTTTTCCCAAAAAACCTATATTTGATGAAAATGGAAATGATATCAACAAAAGATCAAAGTTGAACATGCTTGCTGTTCAATCTCGATTCGGAGTTAATGTTTCTGGCCCAGAAGTTTTGGGTGCCCGAACAACTGCCAAATTAGAAGTCGATTTTTTTGCCACTCATCAGGATTTTGTCAGACTTCTCAGGCTCAGGCATGCATTTGTAAAGCTTCAGTGGGAAACCACAGAGTTGATTATGGGCCATACCTTTCATCCCACATTTGTGCTCGACTGCTTTCCATCCACAGTTTCTTTTGCAGCTGCAGTACCCTTTCACCCCTTGAACCGTTCTCCTCAAATCAGGTTGAAACAGGATTTTGCGTCCAGCTTTTCTGCTTCTGTTTCATTTTTGATGCATGGGTACCATAGCAGTGCAGGTCCGAGGGATCAACAGCGTAATTCGGGATTACCCGATTCACAATTACAACTCAGATACAATCCGGACAATTTCCTGCTGGGAGTTACTGCCGGTTATAAATTCCTCTCACCGCGCGATGTTACAGCGGGCAATACAGCCACCAACAAGAATGTTGGCTCCTATAATCTCCAGGCTTTTTCCAAAATCACCACTCTTCCTGTAACGTTGAAGTTTGAAATAATGTATGGCGAAAACCTCAGCAACTACATCATGATAGGAGGATATGGTGCCAAAGGAACTCCTGACGATGCCCAAAACCCTGAATTCTGGCTCAGTGATTATGATTATGCCAACCTGAAAACCTTGTCTTTGTGGACCGATATCCACTCAAACAACAAAGTTTTGCAGTGGGGTTTATTTGCAGGATACACTGAGAACCTGGGTTCTGACGACCCATTCTTAGACATTCCCGATGCAGAATTGCTTCGCTATGCCGATTTACACTATTTACTACGCGTATCTCCCAGGCTTTCCTATTTTGCTACAGAAAACTTCAGCTTTGGCGGAGAAGTTGCCTGGTACAGTGCAGTTTACGCTGAGGAGTTTGACAATAACAGAAAGCCCATATCATCCATGGATGCGGCAATAAATTATCACATAAACCTTTTTGCAAAATATACTTTCTAACCGGACAGTAACCCTTCTATTTTCTTCTTCAAACAGCAAGCCCTGCTAATTACTGTTTAATCAGGATATTAGCAGGGCTTGATACTAACCGGGTGTTACTTCAAAATCCTTAAACTCCGGCAAGCAAAACGGGGAGCCTCTCTTCCAGTTCGTAATAATCCAGATTTCTTCCAATGATGATTCCGTTTTGATCTACCAGAACGTTTTGCGGTATACTTCTTACGGCATATTCAGCAGCAGGTCCACTTTGCCATCCCTGCAAATCGCTTACCTGGGGCCACTCCAATCCATCTTCTTCAATGCCTCGCACCCATGCTTCATGGGTTCTGTCCAGTGATACTCCCAGCACTTCAAAACCTTCCCCTCCAAACTTTTCATAAACCCTTACCAGCTCCGGGTTTGCTTCTCTGCAGTAAGGGCACCAGGAAGCCCAGAAACTGATGAGTACAACCTCCCCCTGGAAATCGGACAGTGATATGGATTCTCCTTCAGGATTATTTAAGGTAAAGTCTATGGCGGGGTTACCCACAGCCACTCGCTTCAGGGTGTTAAGACTATTTTCCATTTCATCATAATACCTCGTGCCTTGCAAGGTTTCATCAAAAACAGAGAAGATCTTTTCCAGCTCTTCAGGGCTTGCTCCATGGGCTAATTGTCTTTGTGCGATGAAAACCGAAACCGCCATATCGGGATACTGATTGATAAAAGCAAGAACCTCTTCTTTTTTCTTTTGTGTCAATTCTTCATTCATCTTTCTGAACTCTTCTATGGCTTCCTCATTATTTACTTTTTCTGCTTCGCGCAATTCGCTTTGCACATAGCGCGCTCTTTCATCATAAGGATTGACCAGATCGCCCAGCTGCGAATAAATATCATGCGAACGAGAACCTGCAACCGTATAGTCAAGGGGTTCAATTTGCGTGATATTCATCTCAATTTCGGAATTTTCCATAAAAATGGCAATTCTGCCGGGTACTCCGTCAATACTCACATAGTACATTTGTGGAGAATCCATGGTGCCTTCAAATGTAAAAACGCCATCAGAAATGCTGGCAGAGTCCACGTTAATCATTTGCCCTGAAACCCTGTCCTGCAGATAAGCCTGGCCGGTAGTTTGGCCTTCAACTGTTCCGCGCAGGGAATATCTTTCTGTTTTTGGCGACTGGCAGGCGAAAAATGTCGTAGCCAGTAATAAAATAAGCGTATTTTTCATGATTAGTGCTGTTAAGTTATTGTTTATGGGTTAATTGTTTAAAAATTTCATCGTTGTTTGCTGCCTTTGGGGTTAGTTTGCTCACAATCACTGTTACCAGAAAGGCAACGAAAAACGCTGGTACAAGTTCATACATAAAATCTTTGAGAAATGTGATGCGGCTCCACACTATCACAGTCACGGAGCCTGAAATTATACCTGCAATAACACCATTGCGTGTAACATTTTTCCAGTACAGAGCCAGAATAGACGTGGGGCCAAAAGCGGCTCCTAAACCCGCCCAGGCAAATAATACGAGCCAGAATACAATATTTTCGGCCAGGTAAGCCAGCATCAGAGACAACATGACCAGCAGAAGAACAAACCATCTGCTGATGGCAACCAGTTTTTGCTGGCTGATTTGCTTTTCTTTGTGATAGAGTTTTTCATAGATATCTCTTGCGAGTGCTGATGCCGCCACCAGTAACTGCGAATCAGCAGTAGACATAATGGCTGCAAAAATGGAGGCTATCACAACTCCAAACATTATGGGATGCAGATGCTCGCTTGCCAGGGCAGGGTAGAGGTTTTCTGCATCCTGAAGGGGAAGCATCGAAGCATCGGGAAAGTATATTCTTCCTGCCATCCCGGTAAACAATGCTCCTGTTGCCATTAAAATATTGGTTGTTGTACCCACGTAGGCAGTCATTCTTAACTTTTCCGGATCTTTTATCGACATATAACGGGCAATGATATGCGGATTGCCCACTGACCCCAGTCCGATACCCAGAAACCCAATCAGGGCTCCCGCGCCCAAAGCAAAGGCATTGGTGAAATTTCCGGTAGAGGTATAAATCAAAGATGCCTGTTGGTAAAAGCTGGAAAAACCACCCAGATGAATAATAACAATTACCGGCAGCACAACCAGGGCAATCACCATAATGAGGCCCTGGATGGTATCAGTAACGCTAACAGCAAGGAAACCACCCACGATGGTATAAAAGAGAATGATTACAGCAGTTAAAATAATGCCCTGGTTGGGAGTTATGTCAAATCCCGCACTGAAAGTCTTGCCTCCTGCCACGAATTGTGCTGAAACATATGCAAGCATAAAAACGATGATGATAATGGAAACCAGCGCCCTTAAAATGCCTGAGCGGTCAGCAAATCGTTCTTCAAAGAAGTCGGGGATGGTTATACAGTCTGTTTTCTCACTAAACCTTCTTAACCGGGGGGCATAGAAAAAAAAGAGAAAAAATTCAGCTACAATGTATCCGGCAGCTGCCCACAGAGCAGAAAATCCTATGGCATAAGACATCCCCGTAAATCCCAGCAGAAGCCAGGCACTTCGTCCGCTCACCACTGCAGAAATAGCTACAACAAACATATTCATTTGCCGGCCACCAATAAAAAAGTTGCTTATACCTTTGGACGAAAACCTTGCAGCAAGCAGACCTACTATAACAATCAATATCAGGTACCCTATAAAAGCAAACAGGGCCTGATCTCCTACGTGTATGATCAACGATTGGGGTTCTTCCATGTGTGGAGGTTTTGAAAAACAAGCATTGAAAAACTTGGGTCTAAAGTAAGAAATATTCTCTGTACTTCATACTTATATTATTTCCATGCTTTCGTTTTTTATCCATCCTACACTGCCATTGGGAAGAGAAATTTCTTTCCATTCACCCAGCCCATTGCGAATAGTTACCTTGGTTCCCTCATGCATCAGGAAAAGATCCGAGCTTTGAGCTGAGGGCGAACTTTTGGCTGTAACACGCGCCTGCATGATGATAGCCTCCTTTTCTGAAGTGATCCGGTTGTATTGTTTTTGGGCAAAAACCAGTGATAAGGTGCCTGTGATAAAAAACAACAACATGAAATAAAACGATACCTTCTTCCACACTACTGTTTTGGAAAAAAGATAAGCTGAGGTGGCAGCAAGGAAAGCAATGATAAGGATAATGGATGTAATCGCCCACCCATCACTTCCCTGGAGTGAATATGCAGCTTTCCACCATCGCTCATAAAAAAGCTGTGGTCGTTGTTCTGTGCTGTCAACAATCCGGCTTCTGGCCACAGCAAGATTATGACTGGCATCTTCGTCTGATGGACGCAGTCTCAGGGCTCTCTCGAAGTTAACAATGGCAGGTCCTAATTTATTACTTTTAAAATAAGCATTGCCAAGATTATAGTATAAATCCGCAGAGACCATCCCTTCTGTCAGAATTTGCTCATAAAGTTCTGCGGCGTAATTATATTCGCTACGCGTATAAGCTTCGTTGGCTTCTTCCAGCAATTCCTCCGGTGTGGCAGCAAAGGAATGCTGAAAGAGTAGCAATAAAATCAAAGTAATATAACGGTTCATTTTTATACCTGTTTGTTTCTAAGGTCTTTTTCTATGGTAATAATGGTATTCAGTGCTTTCTTGTAAATCTCAGCCATGCGATCTTCCTTTTCACCGGGGGCAAAACGGGCATACTCACAGTCGTTGAGTGTAGCAATAAAACTGTCTGACAATTCACGGGGAACTTTTTTGGTTTTGAAAGCTCCTTCTACGTTTTCTTTGTTAAGTATAGAAACAGGAATACTGAGTTTATCGGACAGGTATCCCCAAAGTGCCCTGAATATTTCATCATAAAAGTCATTTTCCTGTTTTTTATCCAGGAAAGTTTTCGCTTTCTTTAGTCTTTTGCGTGCCAGTTTGTCTGCTTTTTTATTTCTCAGCAGTTCCTGGTTACCCTGCAGCTTAATCTGATTGCGAAGATACACTACAAAAAAGGCAAACAACAGGAAGGGCATCAATATCAGCAACCAGAATAATGTACTTCCATAAAATGCTGATCCTGCAGGATACAGCACAATATTGTCAGTACGGATAAACCTTATATCCGTGCCCAGCAGTTGAATTTCTTCCTGACTGACAGTGCCGGGAGTGGTTCCAGCTAAACCGGGCTCTCCGGATACCTGAAGCACAAACTCGCCAAAAGGCTTTCTTACGTATCTTGCTGTCTGTGGATCAAAATACACAAATTCTGCCTCAGGAATGACAAATTCGCCCCCTGTGCGGGGTATCATAACATAATCATAAGTTCTTGTGCCGCTTATTCCCGATGTCGTATTGCGAATATTATCAGAAATATTAGGGTCAAAAACTTCCAGATTTGCCGGAAAATTGATGGCGGGTTCTTCAAGCATGCGCATATTTCCACTTCCGGTAATGGCAATGGTGAGGTTTACGGCATCATTTGCCTTAAGTTCGGTCTGATTAATAGATGCATCAACGTCAAAGTCAGTTCCTACCATACCTGAAAAAGTAGCAGGGCGGTTTTGTGCAGGAAGAGCCTTTACGTCTAGGGTAACTGCATTGGATTCTACCGTTTGCCTTACTTGCCTGCCACCAAAAGGAGAGCCACTGAAAAATTCATCAATCAGGCTTTGTCTTCGCTGAGACGGTAAACTTATTACCAGTTCCGACTGGAGGGGATCAACGGTAAGTTCTCCGCTGCGTTGTGGGAATATGGCAACCCGATATATTTCTGCCACACGGTATGTTTGTCCGTCAATAACCTCGGTACGGGTCTGGGGTTGTCCCTGGGCTGTTATGTTTTCTGTCCAGAAACCCCGGTAGGAAGGCAGCCGGTCAATAGAGTACTGGTTTACGGTTACCCGGGTATAGAGGTTATAAGATACAATCACCTGCTGGCCCTGGTAAGGAGTTAAAGTATTTGCTGTGGCCCGGATGAAAAGATCGCGTGACGAGGCTTGTGAATCTTGCCCGGGCGTGGACTGAGCCTGGGAAGCAGAGGAAGGAGCAGTCCCTTGCCTGACTCGCACAGTGAGTGAGTTTGACTGGTAATTTTCACCATCTACGGTAATCCGGGCAGGAGCAATGGTAAAGGTTCCTTCTTCACTCGCCTGTAGCACAAAAGTATAGCTGAATGACTCTGTAACCGTAGTCCTTCCATTAATCATCTGCATGGATGTACTGGACGACTGGCTAGGTCCGGAGAGTATCCTGAAACCATTTATATCCGGGGCTCTGAAGTCTGTTGGCCTGGCATTTACCTGGTAGGTAAGCCTGAACCTTTCTCCTGCTGCTACTTCGGAAGGAGCCGAGGCAGTAAACTCAACTTCACCAGCCCATAAGGCCAGGGGAAGAAGCGCCCACATCCACAGTGTTATCAATATTTTCTGCATAGTTTTTTAAACTTTTACCTACCACTGTCTTTCGGGTTGCAATGGTCGTCTTTGCTTTTCTTCTCTGTCAATTTTTTCCTGAATCTCTCTTTCCTGCTGATTCAAAGCATCCAGAATTCTTTCCGCATCTTCGGGTGAAATCTGATCGGGTCTGGGACGTTCCTCTTGTTGTTCATCTTCATCCTGTTCTCCGGGTTGCTGTTCCTGCTGTTCATCCTGCTGCTGATCATCCTGTTCATCGTCACCTTCCTGTTGCTGCTGTTGTTCCTGTTCCTGGAGCAACTTTTGAGCATATGCAAGGTTATGACGGGTATCATTGTCATCAGGTCTTAATCGCAAGGCGTTTTTATAAGCTTCAATTCCTTCCTGGATTTGCTGAGCACCAACATTGGCATTGCCCAGGTTGTGATAAGCATCCGCTTTTTTACTTTCGGGCAGTTCCTTGTTAACCAGCCCCTCAAGAATATTGGCTGCTTCTTCATACCTTTCCTGCTTATACAAAGCATTGGCCAGATTATAAAGTGCTTTCTCACTCTGGGGATTGGCTTCCAGCGCTTTGCGAAAGTTTAATTCCGCCTCCTGAAAGTTCTCCGCTTTGTACTCTCTGACGCCTCGTCTGATATCGGCATTTTCCTCTTGTGAAAAAGCCACAGGAATGGTCAAAGATAAAGTGATTATAATGATTAAAAGTTGTTTTAACATCGTGTCTGTGAGATTTAAAAAATTCAAGATACCTCAAAGAATTTAATTTTATTGAGCCATTTGCTTTTTCTTTCAAAAATAATAAACTCCAGCACCAGAAAAATGATGGCAAGGGCAAGAAAGTAATGGAACCTGCTTTCATATTCAGAAAACCGGGGCGCTTCAAACTCCTGCTGTTCCATATCTCTTATTTCCTGCATAATCCGGTTTAAACCCAGATCGGCGCCTGTTCCGGTTTGAAATACACCACCACCTCTTTCTGCAAGCGTCCTGAGCATGGGTTCATCAAACCTGCTTGTCACCGTGTTGCCCTGCGCATCGCGGAGAAATCCGGAAAGCTGATTGTTCTGATAAACCGGTATGGGAGCTCCTTGCGGTGTTCCTACCCCTACGGTATGAATAACGATTCCGTGTTCACGAGCCCTTTCTATAACAGGCAATGGGTCATCCTGGTGGTTTTCACCGTCGGAAACCAGTATTATCACTCTGCTGCCACCATCAGAGCGCGAAAAACTTGCAATACTTCTTTCAAGAGCAGATCCAATGGCAGTTCCCTGTACCTGTATGCTATTGGTATTTAGGGTCCTGACAATCATTTTAGCCGCTTCCCGGTCAGCGGTAAGCGGAACCTGTGTTACCGCACTCCCGGCAAAAATCACCACGGCAACCCTGTCATTTTCCAATTGGTCTATCAGGCGGCTAACAGCCATTTTGGACCTGTCCATACGATTGGGCCTGATGTCTTCGGCAAGCATACTCCGGCTTACATCGAGGGCTATAACAATATCTACCCCGGTGCGCTTTACGTCTTCGGTTTTAAAACCAAGCTGAGGGTTTATAGCGGCCATAACCAATGACGAAAAAGCCAGCAAAAAAAGCGTAAGCTTCAGCCAGGGCCGTCTTACTGAGTGCATGGGTATCATGCGTTCCAGCAGCTTTGATTCTCCCAGGCGAGAAAGCTTCTTTTTGCGGTGCCAGTGAGCCAGAAGAAAAACCAGCAGAAAAACAGGTATCAGCAGAAAGAGATAAAAATACTCCTGATTTTCAAACCTTAAAAATTCCATATCTAAACAATTACTTTATTATCCAAATTTAAGTGGTTACCCTGAGCCATGTTTTTCTAAGAATGAATTCAAGACCCACCAATAGCATAGCAAGAAAAACCAGGGGCAGATATTCATCGTTTTTGCGGGCAAACTCCATCACATCTATTTTAGATCGTTCCAGTTGGTCTATTTCGCGGTATATCTCTTCCAGGGCACGCTGGTTATCCGCCCAAAAATATCGACCACCGGTCATTTCAGCTATTTCTTCCAGCAACTCTTCATCCACAGAAATCTCCACATCCCTGTATTGCGTGCCGAAAGGGGTCTGAAAAGGGTAGGGGACTGCCCCATGACTTCCAACCCCCACTGTATATACCCTGATATTTTGCATTTGAGCAATTTCTGCTGCAGTGAGCGGATCAATTACACCCGTATTATTGATACCATCCGTGAGCAAAATGAGAACTTTGCTGATGGCGTCACTTTCTCTGAGCCTGTTGATAGCCGTGGCAAGACCATCGCCAATGGCAGTGCCGTCTTCCACTATACCTGTATGCACTGTACCCAACAGATCCATCAACAAAAGGTGATCTGTAGTAAGAGGTACCAGGGTAAAACTCTCACCGCTAAATACAGTAATACCAATCCTGTCTGCCGGCCTCATGGTCACAAAATCTCGTGCCGTTGCCTTGGCCGCTTCCAGCCGGTTGGGCTCAAAATCTGCAGCCAGCATAGAACCTGAAATATCCAGCGCTACAACAATGTCAATACCTTCAACATTTATATCCTGAGTATGTGAAGTAGATTGGGGCCTTGCAAGGGCAATGACTAAGGCTGATAAGGCCAGCATTCTCAAAATAAACGGCAGGTGCATCAAATAAAGCCGGGGGCTCTTTCTCACATTTTGCATAAATGAGGAATGCGAATACTGCATTTCTGCATGCATATAGCGGTTGCGCCAGAAATAGAACCCTGCAAGCAAGGGTACTGCCAGTAAAAAATAGAGAAAAGGTTGGTATTCAAATGTTATTTCCGAAAACATTCCCATTTATTTGTTCGTTATTAACTGTTTGAAAAGCAGCTGCTGACAGCGCTTTTACTCTTCTTCAGTATTTTTACTTTTATCTGTAAGTTCACCGTTGTTTTGTCTGGTATTATTGACAAACTCAAATGCCATATCCATGGATATCTCATTATCTGTAGAACTGGGTTCATGTTTGGCAAATTTAACCAAATCCGCAAGCGTAAGCATTTCCCGGAGATTATCACTATTTTCTTTCATTTCAGCCTTATTTCTCATGGCCTGCATTATTTCTGCAGTGGTCATCTCCAAAGCAGTTATTTTAAAGCGTTTTTCCAGATATCGTCTGACAATATCGGTAAGTTGTATGTGGTAAGCTTTTACTTTTCCCTGTTGCCAGAGTTTCTGAGCTTTCAGTTTTTCCAGGCTGCTTATGGCAGCTATGTGCGCCGGTATTTCAGGTTTTTCCCAAATCGATTCAGGTTCAGGTTTCTTTTCTCTCCTTTTCCAGTATCTGATGGCCAGCCATATCAGTATAACAAGCAGCACAATCCCCAGAATATAGTACTTCAATTCAGCCAGGGTTATGGGAGCAGAAAGAATGCCCTTAATGTCCTTAAGGTCTGTATGCTCTTCAACAGAGAAGGCTTCAACCTCCAAAAGTAAGGGTTCTGATTCCAGCAGGAGGGTATCACCATTTTGAAGCAATAAGAATTCAACAGGAGCGATGGCATGAAAACCTTCTTCCCAGCTGGTTACACGCAGTTTTCTGCTCAACCTGGTAAATCCTTCAACTTCAGAGCTTAAGGTATCAGTAGAGCCATGATCAAGAATTTCTATTTTTTCATTGATCATCTCATTGAAAACGGGCATCTGCAAGGTAACTTCTGCCGGAATTTCCAGGTCAAAAGTAAGGGTAACATGTTCGCCCATTAAGATTTTCTCAGGTTCCAGTGAAGCATTAACCTGCTGGCCGGCAAGCCCAAATGGAAGGAGAAAAAGAAAAACTGATAAAACAATCAATAAACTATTCTTTGTTAGCATAATCAGGTTTTATTGTCTGAAACTAAACTCAGCGTTGATGCTGCATAATAACTAGTGCGCCCGTCTTTTGAAGAGACTTATCAATGGGGGTACGAAATCCTGGTGTGTGGCGATGCTTGTATAATCCACAGATGCTTTTCTGAAAACATTGAGCAGATACTGTTCATGATTAGCATTCCAGCGGGCAAGTTCCTGCCTGAAACTGCTACTGGAAGTATCGGCCCAGGTAAGGGAGCCGGTTTCAGCATCTTTCAATCGCATGATGCCTGCCGCAGGTATTTGCTTTTCAAGATCATCAAACACCCTGACACCCACCAAATCATGCTTCTTACTCACGATATTAAGGGCATCTTCAAATCCCTTATCCTGAAAGTCTGATATTAGAAAAGCGATGGATTTTTTCTTTATCACATTGCGCATGTATTTGAGCGCTTCTGCTATATCAGTGCCTTGCTCCCGGGGCTTAAAATCTATGAGTTCCCGGATAATTCTCAAAATATGGCTTGTCCCTTTTTTGGGAGGAATAAATTTCTCAATGGTACTGCTGAAAAATATCACACCTACTTTATCATTGTTTTGTATGGCCGAAAAGGCAAGAACAGCAGCAATCTCCGTTACCATTTCTTCCTTTAGCCGGAGCTTTGTACCGAACTCATTGGATCCGCTGACATCAATGAGCAGCATGACTGTCAACTCTCTTTCTTCCTCGAAAATCTTGACGTAGGGATGATTAAACCGCGCGGTAACATTCCAGTCGATGGAACGGATATCGTCGCCGGGCTGATACTCCCTGACCTCGGTAAAGGCCATTCCTTTGCCCTTGAATGCACTCTGATAACTCCCGGCAAATACCTGGTTGGAAATACCTTTGGTTTTAATTTCAATTTTCCGAACTTTCTTAATGAGTTCTTTGGTCTCCATACAATCTGCTTAATGAAAAAGAAAATTTGCCCAACCTGTAAATACAATAATTATACTGGCGTCGAAAGTGTGCATTAAGGTACTTCAACGGTATTGAGTATTTCTGTTATTATATCCTCAGAAGTAATATTCTCAGCTTCTGCTTCATAGGTAAGACCAATGCGGTGTCTCAATACATCGGGGCAAA
The DNA here is from genome assembly GCA_011390575.1 of Sphingobacteriia bacterium. Lineage (GTDB taxonomy): Bacteria > Bacteroidota > Bacteroidia > Bacteroidales > UBA7960 > SKVR01. The sequence goes on along the minus strand of JAABSE010000016.1, from coordinate 11,883 downwards.
CAGCCCTGATATCTTCAGGAATAACGTAGCCTCTTCGTTTGATAAATGCATAGGCTTTGGCTGCCAGGGCAATGTTGATGCTTGCCCGGGGAGAACCTCCATAGCTGATAAGGGGTTCAAGTTTTGAAAGCTTATGGTCAGCAGGATTACGGGTGGAAAAGACAATATCGGTAATATAATTCTCAATTTTTTCATCCAGGTAAACTTCTCTCACTACTTCTCTTGCTTTAAGGATATCCTGCGGTTCAAGTACAGGTCTGGTCTGGGGAAATTCACCCATCACATTCTGGCGGATGATAAGCTTTTCTTCTTCCTTGTTGGGATAATCGATAACGACTTTTAGCATAAAGCGGTCAACCTGGGCTTCGGGCAGGGGATAGGTACCCTCTTGTTCAATGGGGTTTTCGGTGGCAAGAACCATGAAGGGCTCTTCCAGCTTAAAAGTCTGATCTCCAATGGTTACCTGTCTTTCCTGCATGGCCTCCAGCAATGCACTTTGCACTTTTGCAGGGGCACGGTTAATTTCATCAGCAAGGATAAAATTGGCAAAGACCGGACCTTTTTTCACAGTGAATTCTTCGGATTTTTGCGAATAAATCATGGTACCAATAAGGTCGGCAGGTAATAAATCCGGTGTAAACTGAATACGGCTGTAACGGGCTTTGATACTGCTGGCAAGAGATTTTATGGCCAGTGTTTTTGCCAGTCCCGGAACACCTTCCAGTAAAATATGACCATTGGCAAGCATGCCGATCAGGAGTTTGTCCACCATATCTTTCTGACCTACAATAACCTTCTTCATTTCCATGGTCAGAATATCTACAAAAGAGCTTTCCTGTTGTATTTTTTCGTTCAATTCCCTGATATCCATAATATGTTTTATAGTTTAAAATTATGCTGCAAATTTAGAATAGTCGTAGCCTAATCAGCTTATTTAACAAGTTAAAATATGTTAAGTGCCGGGTTAAAAAAAATTAGTCTTCTTTTTGCTCTTCTTACGATTCCGCTTATCAACAATTTGTTGAAACATAGAATTATAAATTGATTAACAATTGCTTTTTTTGAAATATTTTTGCCACGAAAAATTGATTAATCCTTACGATGGATTCAATTTTTCATCACCACAACTGATAGTATAAACTTAACCAACGCAAAAAAATTTGATTGTATGAAAAAAAAATTACTGTTTTCTTTCGGCATTGTACTTTTGATGTCTGGCATGCTGGCAGGCCAAAACCTTCAGGTCCATTATGACCTGGGAAAAGATCGGAAGTATGTAACTACCACCCTGGAAATGTTTAAACCCGATGCCTGGGGGAGTACCTTTTTCTTTGTCGATTTCGATTACAACTCCAATGATGTGGAGGGAGTATCACTGGCTTACATGGAAATCGCACGTGCTATAAAGTTCTGGGATAGTCCTTTTGCATTACAGATTGAATACGACGGTGGTTTCGGGCAGTATTCAACGCCTGAGGCAACCTATGCCTATCAGATTAATGATGCCTGGCTGGCCGGAGGGCAATACACCTGGAACAACCCGGATTACTCCCGGATTTTCACCTTACAGCTATTGTATAAAAACATCAGAGCAAAGAATGATCTTGCCTTTCAGATAACCGGAGTATGGAATTTACAATTCATGGACAGAAAAATTACTTTTATGGGCTTTGCCGATTTCTGGAGAGAGGATAACAGCTTTCGGGAAGGCTCAATCGGAATGGATTTTACACGAACAAAATTTGTGTTTTTGGCCGAGCCCCAGCTGTGGTATAATTTCAATCAGCATTTTTCTGCAGGTGGTGAAGTAGAGGTTTCATCCAACTTTGCCGGTAATCAGGGATTTATGGTTAATCCAACCCTGGCACTCAAATGGGCCTTTTAAAAGCAATTTTTTAATACCTAAAATAATAACAAGCTATGTTAGAAAAATTTTTCGGATTAAAATCGCACAAAACCAGCATTCGCACCGAAATTATTGCCGGAGTGACCACGTTTATGACCATGGCTTACATTCTTGCAGTAAATCCTGATATCCTGTCAGCAACAGGTATGGATAAAAATGCAATTTTCACGGCCACAGCACTTTCTGCTATCATTGCCACCCTTGTAATGGCTTTGGTGGCTAAGCTGCCTTTTGCGTTGGCACCCGGAATGGGCCTGAATGCTTTTTTTGCTTTTACAGTGGTGCTGGGCATGGGCTATAGCTGGCAATTTGCATTAACAGCAGTATTCCTGGAAGGTATCATTTTTATTGTATTGACTGCATTCAATGTGCGCGAAGCCATCGTAAATGCCATCCCAATCAACATAAAACACGCTATATCAGGGGGTATAGGTTTATTTATTGCATTTATTGGATTGCAAAATGCCGGACTTATCGTAGGCAATCCAGCCACGATGGTAAGTCTGGGAGATATGAGTTCACATACTGTATGGGTAAGCCTTTTTGGGGTGGTATTAATGGGAGCGATGCTGGCCCTTAAAGTGAGAGGAGCATTGCTAATTGGGATATTTGCAGCTACAGTGGCAGGTATTCCTTTGGGAGTAACTTTACTGCCCGAGGGTCTGTTCGTATCTTTACCGCCTTCTGTAGCGCCCATAGCCTTCCAGTTTGACTTTAGCCAGGTTTTTACCCTTGATATGGTTATTATTCTGCTTACCTTTTTATTTGTAGATATGTTTGATACAGTTGGAACCCTTATTGGTGTGGCATCCAAAGCAGATATGATTGATAAGGACGGAAAACTGCCCCGCGTTAAACAAGCGCTGTTTGCCGATGCAATAGGAACTACAGCCGGAGCTATGTTGGGTACTTCTACCGTTACTACTTATATCGAAAGTGCTTCGGGTGTGGCAGAAGGGGGGCGAACCGGCCTTACCTCGCTGACCGTTGCTGCCATGTTTTTCATTGCTTTGTTTCTTTCTCCTGTCTTTCTGATGGTCCCGGGGGCTGCTACGGCACCTGCTTTAATTCTGGTAGGGTCTTTTATGCTTTCACCCATTGTGAAAATTAACTTCAACGATTATACAGAGTCTATACCCGTGTTTCTTACCATTATTATGATGCCTCTGACTTATAGCATTGCAGATGGAATTGTGTTTGGTATGATTGCCTGGGTACTGCTTAAACTACTGTCTGGCCGGTACAAAGAAATATCATTGGTTATGTATATCCTCGCCATTATATTTTGTGCCAAGTTTTTCTTTTAGGACTTCACCAGGTGATTTCAGGGTTTGAGTATATTTGTTAGTAGTTTTAGTATAAACCATATATTTATAAATATTATGAATAAAATCTTAACAACAGCAGTTTTGCTCACATTTATGCTTTCTGCATGTGGGCCGCGAACAGACTCAACAGAGGCCCAGAATGAGCAATCCGGCGAAATGTTTGAGCAGGAAGCTCAGGAAGCCTTTTTCAACAACCTGGCCAGTTTGTGTGGACAATCATTTGCCGGTGAGCAAACCTACCGCAGTCATCATGGAGAAAGCTGGTCTGATCGATCTATGACGATGTATGTTACAGTTTGTGAAGATGACCACATTCATATTCCGTTTCACGTAGATGATGACCATTCGCGCACCTGGATGTTTACTGCCGAGGATGGCAATCTTGTTTTCAGGCATCAGCATTTGCATGAGGATGGCACTCATGAGGATGGTTCGATGTACGGAGGCGTTGCCAATGATGAAGGAAATGCTTTTGTGCAGTATTTTCCTGCCGATGATTTTACCGCAACGGTAATCGAAGGTGGCGGTGGTAATTTATGGATCGTTTCAATGGATGAGGAAATGACTTATTTATCCTATCGTTTGGATCGTGATGGAGAAAAAAGATTCGAAATTGTATTTGATTTAAGAAATCCGCTGGTGAACTAAATACCGGAAAATATTTAAACTTTGAGAACGCTGGTTTTTCAACCGGCGTTTTTTTATGGGCTTTAATTTGAACAGCCATACACAATGTCATCCAGAATTGCGTTTTGCTGACCTGCAGGCCAAATGAATCGTTTTATGCAAATCTCAGAGAGGTATCATCCACGAAAAACATTCAACTTAGGCTGAAATCGGCGCAAGGTTCAGGTATCAATAGCAGCATCCAATGTTACACGGTGGAGTGAATAAGATAGTCTACACAGTGTGGAAAAAAATTCCCAAACTGTTGGATAAATGTGTGTATACAAATTTCATGATGTTGCACCTTATCGCATTACACCGGATAATAAATTATTGTCTCATAATTTATATTATGTTAAATAGAAATGTGAAAATGAAAGGTGGCAATATCTGCCACCTTTCTTCAGGTACTTTATTAGAATGCAATTTTATTCTTCTTCCTCTTCAGGACTTCCGAATTTTTCATTCCATATTTGGTTGGTCTCTTCCAGTTTTTCTTTTTGCCCTGTACGCATGTACAATTCTCTAAGCGAGCGCAAAACAATTTCATAATTTTCATCCTCTTCATCAATCAAGGTCAGGGCTTCTTCCAGATAAGGCTGTGCCTTTTCTCTCCAAATCTCTTTGGATTTTTCTTCCAGTTCGGCTGATCTTTTCAAATTTTCCTGTGTATATCCTTCTCTGAGAATATTATCAGCTTTGACAAACAATTGAATACCCTCATTAAAATAAAGAGCACCCAGGTTATAGATAGCATCGAAATAATCTGTCTTGAGTTCAATAGCTTTTTCATAAGCTTTGATAGCTTCATCAAAGGCAAAATCCCTCTCCTCCTGGCTAAACAAAGTATCTTTAGACATTTGGTCATAGTTTACTGCGAAAGCATAATGGAGATTGGCATTTTCCGGGTCTCTTTCAATTGCCAGTTCCAGCACTCTCCTCGCTTCGGGTATATTACCTGATGTAAGATATACATTGGCTTCAGCAAAGATAAGGTCAAGGTTTTCAGGATATTTGTCTCTTCCTTTTTTGACCCATACTTCTGCTTCTTCAAAATTTTCATTGCGCAGGCTTAATCCTGCAAGCGAACTGTATAAAAAAGGTTGGTCATAATCATATTCAGCTACTTCCTCATACATATCGTAAGCTTCATCATACCTGCCTGCAATTTCTGCTGCCAGGCCTGCATTGTAAAGTGTAGCAGTATCAATAGAGCCAAAGCTTTCGCTAACTTTATAAGAATTGTAAAAGTAGTCTGTTGCCTCCTCAAAACGAGACTCATTGTAGGCCTCTGCTCCTTCATTAAAAAAAGCTTCAGACAAAATCAGGCGGGCTTGCTGGATTTCAAGGATTTGGCTTTTGTCTTCGTCCAGTTCTTCTGCTTTATTAATTGCTTCCAGCGCTTTGTCAAGCGGCTGCTCTGCCAGCTGATTAAAATTGGGATCTTCTGAGATACTGATTTCAATCATAATTTTCCCATAAATAACCCATGTTTCTGCCTCTTCTTTGGTTGAATCATCCTTGATAGCGTTTTGGATGTGTTCATAGGCCTTTTCAATGTTTCCTCTGTTCAGGTGACGATTGGCTCTGTTCACCTCTCTTTTCTGCGCGTTTACCATATCTACGGCAAACAAACACAATATTGCTAAAACTGCGATTTTTTTCATTGTTGAATCGTTTTTTTGTTTAGTTAATCAAATGTAACTTGTGCAAATGTAGTATTAATTAAAAATAGTGCAAATTATTTTCCGGTAATGAAATAACTGAATTCAAGGATTCAATTATTCTTTATCGGGTGAGCTGTCGGGTATATTGTCCGAGTTCTCATCAAAAGCTGTTCCATTTTCCAAATCTTCAGCTTCTTCAGCATTTTCGTCGGGAATCCCGATGACTTCAGTTTTTTCCTGCACCTTAGCCACGGCAGCAATGAAATCACCGGATCTCAGGTTAATGAGTTTTACGCCCTGGGTAGCTCTTCCCATATTTCTCAGGCCGGCTACAGATAACCGAATGGTAACACCTGACTTGTTAATAATCATCAAATCGTCAGCATCAGAAACATTAACCATAGCAATGAGCTGTCCGGTTTTTTCTGTAACATTGAGTGTTTTGACACCTTTACCGCCTCGGTTGGTAATCCGGTATTCCTGCACAAACGATCTTTTTCCGTAGCCGTTTTCAGAAACTACCAGCAACGAGCTTTCTGGGTCACTCACACACACCATGCTCACTACCTCATCTCCCTCTCCTGCCAGTGTTATTCCTTTTACCCCGGAAGCACTTCTTCCCAAAGCTCTGATAATATTTTCGGGGAATCGAATGGCTTTACCATTTTTGGCAGCAATCAGTATTTCACTTTCTCCGTTGGTCAGGTTTGCTTCGAGCAGTTCATCTCCTTCACGTATATTTATGGCAATAATACCATTTGCGCGCGGTCTTGAATAGGCCTCCAGTGAAGTTTTTTTGATGATGCCTTTTTTGGTGCAAAGAATGATGTAGTTGTTGGTGATATATTCTTCATCGGTAAGGTCTTTTACATTTACAAAAGCCTTTACCTTATCATCGGTCGGGATATTAATGAGGTTCTGGATGGGTCTGCCTTTGCTGTTTTTGACGCCTTCAGGAATTTCAAAAACTCGTTTCCAGAAGCATTTACCCTGTTCGGTGAAGAAAATCAGGTAATTATGATTAGTAGCATGGAACAGATACTCTACAAAATCTTCTTCCCTTGTGGTAGATCCTTTAGACCCGGTACCTCCCCTGGCCTGTGTGCGGAATTCTGCCAGGGGTGTCCTTTTGATATATCCCATATGCGAAATGGTGATTACCATATCATCATCGGCAATGGTATCTTCAATTCTGAAATCATTGGCAGTATATTCAATTTCGGTGCGGGTTTTATCACCAAATTTTTCCTTTATTTCCCTGAGTTCTTCTTTTATGATTTCCATGCGAAGCTCCACATTGGCAAGAATACTCTTAAAGTATTCTATCCTTTTGAGCAATTCATCATACTCCTCTTTGATCTTCTCAATTTCAAGACCGGTAAGTCTTTGCAACTGCATGGCCAAAATGGCACGTGCCTGAAGTTCTGAGAGGCTAAAATTCTCCATAAGGCCGTTTCTGGCTATTTCCGGAGTTTTGCTCGAACGAATCAGCTGAATTACTGCGTCCAGGTTATCCAGGGCAATGATTAAACCTTCCAGGATATGGGCTCTTTTTTCGGCTTCTCTCAGCTCATACTCCGTGCGGCGTACAACAACTTCGTGCCTGTGCTCAACATAATATTTGATAATATCTTTGAGGTTGAGCATTTCGGGCCTGCCTTTTACCAGGGCAATATTGTTAACATTGAAAGCTGTTTGCAGCGCTGTATGCTGATACAATTGATTAAGCACCACATTAGGAACTGCATCTCTGCGAAGGTCATATACAATGCGCAAACCTTTTCTGTCCGACTCATCTCTTATATCGGTAATCCCTTCTATTTTTTTGTCATTGACCAGATCAGCAGTTTTTTTGATCATTTCCGCCTTATTTACCTGGTAGGGAATCGATGAAACAATAATAGATTGTTTTCCTACATCTTCTCCTTCGACCGTGGCCTCTCCCCTTACTACGATACGGCCTTTTCCGGTATGATAGGCTTCTTTTACGCCATCATGACCGTAAATCAGCCCTCCGGTGGGAAAATCGGGTCCTTTGATAAACTGCATGAGCTCATCGATAGTAATTTCATTGTTATCAATGTAGGCAACAATACCATCAATAACCTCAGAAAGGTTGTGCGGAGGCATATTGGTAGCCATACCCACGGCAATACCGCTGGCACCATTGATAAGCAGGTTGGGAACCTTGGCCGGTAAAACGGTAGGCTCTTCCAGGGTATCGTCAAAGTTGAGCTGCATATCCACCGTTTCCTTGTCCATGTCGGCAAGGATCTCTTCTGATATTTTCCTCAATCGGGCTTCGGTGTAACGCATGGCAGCAGGGCTGTCGCCGTCGATGCTACCAAAGTTTCCCTGTCCGTCTACCAGGGGATATCGCAACGACCAGGGCTGCGCCATCCTTACCATAGCATCATAAACAGAACTATCGCCGTGAGGGTGATACTTACCCAGCACCTCCCCTACTATTCTTGCAGATTTTTTGTAGGGCCTGTTGCTGAGGGTTCCCAGCTCTGACATTCCAAAAAGAACTCTCCGGTGCACAGGCTTGAGCCCGTCTCTTACATCCGGCAATGCCCTGGAGACTATTACCGACATGGCATAGTCTATATAGGCACTCTTCATTTGGTCTTCAATATTGACCTTGGTTATTCTTTCGTCTGACATACTTGTAATTTAGTATTTTTCCAACTTTTAGGGAGTTCGGTTTCGAGGCACGAAATTACGCTTTTTTTGTGTAAAAACTTAGCATGACAATTCGTCTGACATAACTATTTGCTAACAAAACGGCATTTTTTTTGTTAATAAAAACAGATTGCAAAATTTACCGTCAAATATGCTGTTATATCTTACTTTGGAGGCAAAGCTTTTTCCTGCAGACCCCCTTTCACAGATATTGTGAATAAAAAAGTAAATCTTTCAGTCGATTTAGTTAATATTGTATATAATTTTGATTACCAAATACCTGTTTTTACTAATAATTTATCGCATTTACAATTATGGAAGCGAAATTTTCCCCAAGAGTCAAAGATGTAATCACTTATAGTCGTGAAGAAGCCATTCGAAATGGCAACGATTATATTGGGATTGAGCATCTGTTGCTCGGCATTATCAGAGAAGGAGAAGGCCTTGCCATTCAGATATTAGTCAACCTGGGAGTTGATCTCAAAAAGGTTAAATCTACCATTGAAAAAACCATCCGTACAGATTCGAGAAAAAACCGGAATGTAGACAACCTCCCACTGGTCAAGCAAGCCGAAAGAGTCCTTAAAATAACTTACCTTGAAGCCAAAGTTTTCAACAGTGAGGTAATAGGCACCGAACATCTGCTGCTTTCTATTCTGAAAGACAAAGAGAACCTTGCCACCAGGCTCCTGCTACAAAACGATATCGATTACGAAAGTGTGAAAGATGAAATTGTCATGCTGAAAAACAATCCTGAAGAAGGCAATATAGGAGGTATTCACCCCAAAAGTGAGCTGTCTCACAGCAGCGAAGACGATGAAACTTCCGAAGGGGGCGGTTTTGGAGGAAGTGGTTTTAAAAAGTATTCTGATAAGTCCAAAACTCCGGTTTTGGACAACTTTGGAAGAGACCTTACCAAAGCTGCCGAGGAAGATCGCCTCGATCCTGTTGTTGGACGAGAGAAAGAACTCGAACGCATCGCTCAAATCCTCTCCAGAAGAAAAAAGAATAACCCTATTCTTATAGGGGAACCAGGCGTGGGTAAATCTGCCATTGCAGAAGGACTTGCTTTGCGCATTGTGCAGCGAAAAGTATCCCGGGCCTTGTTCAATAAAAGAGTTGTTACTCTGGATATTGCTTCACTGGTGGCCGGAACCAAGTACCGCGGTCAGTTTGAGGAGCGGATGAAAGCTTTGCTCAACGAACTGGAAAAGACGCCTGACGTAATACTATTTATTGATGAGTTGCATACCATCGTAGGTGCAGGCGGAGCCAGCGGATCACTGGATGCCTCCAACATGTTTAAACCCGCGCTGGCACGGGGCGAGATTCAGTGTATTGGTGCCACTACCCTGGACGAATACAGGCAGCACATCGAAAAAGATGGTGCATTGGAAAGAAGATTCCAGAAAGTACTCATTGACCCGACCACTTCGGATGAGACCGTTGAAATCCTCAACAATATCAAGAAAAAGTACGAAGACCATCACCTGGTAACCTATTCCCCGGAAGCAGTAAAAGCGTGTGTGAGTCTTACAAACCGCTACATAAGCGACAGATGTCTTCCCGACAAAGCTATTGACGCCATGGATGAAGCAGGTTCAAGGGTGCATATCACCAATATTCGCGTGCCGGAAAACATCATCAATATTGAATCCCGCATTGATGTGGTGAGAGAAGAAAAAACAAAGGCTATTAAAAGCCAGAAATATGAACAGGCTGCCAAATTCAGGGATCAGGAACGTGAACTGATGGATTTGCTGGAAAAAGAGAAAAAAGCCTGGGAAGAAGAATCACAGTTGCACCGCGAGGTAGTTACAGAACAAAATGTTTCGGAGGTAGTATCCATGATGACTGGTGTGCCGGTGCAAAGGATAGCACTCAACGAAAGTCAGCGTCTTATCAGCATGGAGGCAGACCTTGAAAAAAGTGTAGTCGGACAAAATGACGCAATTAAAAAAGTGGTACAATCCATTCGCCGTAACCGTGCCGGGTTGAAAGACCCACAAAAGCCCATTGGTTCATTTATTTTCCTCGGACCTACAGGTGTGGGTAAGACGCACCTTGCCAAGGTTTTATCAAAGCATTTGTTCGACTCCGACGACGCCATCATTCGTATTGATATGAGTGAATACATGGAGAAATTTGCTGTCAGCAGACTCATCGGAGCGCCTCCCGGATACGTGGGATATGAAGAAGGTGGTCAGCTTACTGAAAAGGTAAGAAGAAAGCCTTACTCTGTGCTATTGCTTGATGAGATTGAAAAAGCTCACCCCGATGTTTTCCATTTGCTGCTGCAAATGCTTGATGACGGTCAGCTTACCGACAGCCTCGGACGCAGAATCGACTTCAAGAATACCATTATTATCATGACTTCCAATATTGGTTCACGTCAGTTGAAAGACTTTGGTATGGGTGTGGGTTTCAATACATCGGCCAAGCAATCCAAAACCAAAGAATATGCCCAGAGTGTTATTGAGAATGCCTTGAAAAAATCGTTCGCTCCTGAATTCCTTAACCGGGTGGACGATATCGTGATTTTTGAAAACCTTGAAAAGGAAGATATTTTCAAAATTATTGATATTGAGCTGGCTCATCTTTACAGTCGTATTGAAAGCCTGGGCTACAAGATTATTTTGTCAGAGAAAGCGAAAGAGTATATTGCTGAAAAAGGATGGGATTCTGCTTTCGGTGCAAGACCTCTTAAGAGAGCCATCCAGAAATACCTGGAAGATCCCCTTGCCGAGGAAATAATCAAGTCTAAAGTGGATGAAGGTGACGAAATTCATGTGGATTTTGATCCTGACAATGAAGAAATCATCGTTCAATCCAAAAAACTTGAAAAAACCGACTGACAAATTATCAGGTCACTTTTGGTCTGATTAAGTAGATTTGACTTTTTTATTCATAATTTCCAACCGAATCCTTGTATGAGGATTCGGTTTTTTTTTGTGTTTCATTTTTTTAAATCATAAAATCAGCCGATAATTGAATTGTGTTTAGTAGTTTTGAATTTAATTTCGAAAACAAAGACATGCGATTCAACCAAATTATTCTAAACTATTAAAATTATGAGTAAAAAGCTTTACATGAGTTTTCTTGTTTTTCTTGCGTGCTTTTTTATTGTTGAAGTCAGTGCGCAGGACTTGCAATTGAGAGGTACTGTCCGTGACAGTTCGGATCAGCAAACTTTACCTGGCGTAAACGTAACCATCAAGGGTACTACCACCGGTACGGTAACAGATATCAATGGACAATACACCATCAACGCAGATACAGGCGATGTGCTGGTATTTACTTTTGTAGGTATGCAACGCAAAGAGGTGGAAATAGACGGAAGTACACGGGTAATCGATGTTGAACTTGAATCAGAAGTTGCACTTCTTCAAGAATTTGTAGTGGCCATTTCGGCCATTGCCCGCGACAGAGAAACCCCGGTAGCCATTTCTACCATCAGTGCTGAAGTAATCAGCGAAAAGCTGGGTTCGCAGGAATTTCCTGAAATCCTTAAATCTACCCCCAGTGTATATGCCACCAAAGATGGCGGTGGTTTTGGCGATGGTCGTATCAACATGCGGGGATTCGACTCCAACAACATTGGTGTTTTGATCAATGGCGTACCTGTCAATGA
>JAABSE010000168.1 GCA_011390575.1 Sphingobacteriia bacterium | reverse complement strand
GCGCAATGGCAGAAAAGGTGAAGAGACAAGAGATTAGAGAATAGAGAAAAGTGAAATCAGAGCTGAAAGCCCCGCAGGATCTTCCAGCTTCCACAGGAACTGGAAGCATCCGGATAATTCTTTTTTCTTCTCGCAAAGCCGCAGGGACGCAGTTTTTGAAAAATCACAGGGTGATTTTTAAGTGAACCGAGTCATTACAATACAATTGACACACAAGGATGGTTAACTGGAAACCCAAACGAAAATAAAGCGGACAATTAAAGGCGCGTAGCGCTGACAGTATGGTAGAAATCCATTGCATCCACAAAAGCCAAAGGCGCGTAGCGCTGACATTATGGGGTTTATGATTATTGGAATTTCGGAGTATAAGATTTTTTGATTGGCAGATTTTTGTATTGATGGGGTGAAAGTTGGATAGTAAAATAATTCCGGATTGGCATGAAAAGGTGCAGCGCACCGGTTATCTTTGTAGAATTAGAGTGTTTAACCCTAAAAGGCGCTGTGGTAGAAGGGTATTATAAAGCTGATAGTGTAGTGTCAGCGCGGGGCAGAATAGTGGATTATTGGATTATTCGATTATAAGTTTATGGTTTGTTTGATTTTAAGTTTCATGGATTGATTGGAAGATTGCATCTGTTTTTGTATTTTTCTGGTGACAAAGATCGGGTATATGAACCGAGGCATAACAATACTATTGACACGCGCGGATGATTATGATGTACGCCGGGCTAAAAAAGATAGCTGGCAATTTATCCCGCTTTTCGCGGGAGCTCTCCACGAATAGGCGGAACAGGCATATGACTTGATTAATAAAATTTAACCAGATGAACGAATCGGAGAATATTGAATTTAAGCAAAATTGGCGTGATGAGTATTTAAAGTCGATTTGTGGTTTTGCAAATGCAAAGGGAGGATCCCTTTTCGTGGGGATTAATGATCAGGGCGAAATTGCCGGATTAAAAAACTACAAAAGACTGCAGGAGGATATACCCAATAAGATAAGAAACTCCATGGGTATAACTGCAACGGTACTTCTAAAGGAGGAAAACAATAGAATTTATCTTGAGATCTTTGTGCCGGCATATCAGCATCCGGTATCCCTTCGAGGTCGGTATTTCAAGAGAAGTGGAAGTACAAACCAGGAAATGACAGGTATAACTCTTACTGAATTTTTACTTTCCCGCTTTGGGCAAACATGGGATAATTCAACTGATAAAGCTTATACTATTGATGATATAGACATTGATTCTCTTGAATATTTTAAATCACTTGCTAAAGATCGCCTACCCTTTATTGTAAATGAGTCCAATCCGCGTGTAATTCTCAACAAATTGAATTTAACCGCTAACGATTTGATCAAAAGAGCAGCAATACTGCTGTTTGGAAAGAATACACAGACTCATTTTGCTCAAGCCCATGTAAAAATAGGAAAGTTTACCTCAGCATCTGAGCTGGTTTCTGAGGATACTGTTGCCGGCAACTTGTTTCAACAAGTCGAGAAAACGGTAGAGTTGCTTAAGACGAAATACTTAAACACAAACATTTACTATGATGGAATTTACAGAAAAGAAAGATTTGAGATTCCTATACCTGTTTTACGGGAAGCGTTGATTAATGCATTGATCCATCGTAACTATATGACGACATCCGCCGTTCAGGTAAGGTTATCAGATAACAACATTAAATTTTCTAATGAAGGAAGTCTTCCTGAAAATCTAAATGTTGAAGATCTTAAAACAGAGCATCTGTCCATCCCCCGCAATCCTCTCCTTGCAAATATCTTCTATAAAGCAGGTCTTATAGAAAGCTGGGGCCGCGGAACCTTGCAAATGATACATTTATGCAAAGAAAACTGGCTGGCAGAACCTGTATTTGAAAATTCAGCACTGTCTTTTTCTGTGACTATTTTTAGAGCCGACCAGAAAACCGACCAGGAAACCGACCAGAAAACCGACCAGAAAACCGACCAGAAAAAAGGCAATATTGATAAAGAAATAATGAATCTGATAAGTAAAAACAAAAATATTACGCTGTATGAAATGTCAGTTTCAACTCAAAAAGGAAAAACCGTTATTAAGGAACGAATAAAAAATTTAAAAAAAGATGGAAAAATACGACGGATTGGTCCGGATAAAGGTGGTTATTGGGAGGTTGTTGGATTGTCGGATTATTAGATTATGAAAAAATAAAGATTGCTGGTTCGATAACATTTAAAAACAAAAAAAGATGATAGAATTGCTTCCATGGGACAGTGAGTTTTTCGGTTTTAAGGTAGGGAGGACAGACCTTCCTGCTGCGCTGCAGGCGGGCGCTGAAAAAGTGAAAGAACAGATGAGAGAGATGGATATCCGGCTGCTGTATGTCTTTCATAACCCCAAAAAGGTGGTGGACCCAACACAAAAGAAAACTTTTCTTGCATCTGCCGCGGCAAAACGGGTAGACCAGAAGGTAACCTACGGCAAGACACTGGCCAACCAAAGCAACCTGCATAGTCCCTCGAACAGCATCATTCCCTGGACTGCATCCCAACCTACACAGCAACTTTATTCCCTGGCACTGCAGAGCGGTGAATATTCCCGTTTCAAGCTTGATAAGGGTTTTCCCCCAGATGCCTTCGAACGGCTTTACCACCTCTGGATGGACAACAGCCTCAATGGCACCATGGCCGATAAGGTACTGATAGCGCCGGATGCTCAGGGTGAAGCCCTGGGGATGGTGACCGTCTCATGGAAAGGCCCAAAGGCTTCCATAGGACTCATTGCAGTGGATGAGAAAGCACGGGGCATGAAGCTGGGGAAACAACTGATGCTATCCGCTGAAGGATACGCCCGGGAAGCAGGCAAAGAAACCATAATTGTACCGACACAGTTGGATAACCAGGCTGCCTGTCGGTTTTATGAGCATCTGGGGTATGAGGTGGTGGAAGTGGTGGAGATTTGGCATGTATGGGGTGAAGTCTGATTTTCGGATTGGAAGATTATAAGATTATAAGATTGTTGAATTAAAGAATATAGGATTATCGGATTGCTGGAATGATGCATTGAAGATTTTCGGAGTGGAAGATTTTCGGATTGAAAGAATGGAGGTTTTCGGACTGGAAGATTGTAACTGTTTTTGTGTAATTCAGGGTACAAAGATTGGGAATACGAATCGACTCATGACAATAATAAAAACCAAAGGTGCTGTGGTATATTGGTATTGTAAAACAGGTATCGTTTTGTCAGCGCTGGGCAGAATTGTGGATTATCGGATTAAAGATTATCGAATTTTCGAGAAAGCTGGATAGTAAAACGGTACCGGATTGGCATGAAAAGGTGCAGCGCACCGATTATCTTTGTAGAATCAGAGAGTTTAACCTTAAAAGGCGCTGCGGAAGAATGGTATTGTAAAACAGGTATCGTTTTGTCAGCACAGGCCAGAATCGTGGTTTATAGGATTATAAGACTGAAGATTTTCGGATTATCAGATTAGGGTTGCGAAATATTGCTAATTTTAGTGGATGGAATTAATTAACGGTAAAACATTCATGCTGTATGAGATATAAAAGATTTGAGGAAATGGAAGTATGGCAGTTGAGCCGGCAGCTGGTCAATGAAATATACATCCATACCCGTGAGGGAAAAATCTCCAGGGATTTTGGCTTCCTGGATCAGATTCGAAGAGCAGTTATTTCTGTAATGAATAATGCAGCAGAAGGATTTGAACGAAAGTCAAACAAAGAGTTTATTCAATTTCTCTACATTTCCAAATCCTCATGCGGTGAAGTAAGGAGCATGCTTTATCTGGCTCTTGATTTGGGTTATTTTGAAGAAACTACCTTCAAAAAATTACTCAAACAAACCGAAACCATCTCCAGATCCTTATCCGGCCTGATAAAGTATCTCTCCACCCACATCCCCCCACCCAAAAATCCAACAAACCCATCAATCCATTAATCAATCTTAATCCAATATTCAATAAATTGAACACCCAATAATCAGATAATCAACAATTTTATAATCCGATAATCTTTAATCCACCAATCCGACAATCTTATAATCAAAATAAAACATGATCCCTTTCAACCAGCCCTTCCTCACCGGCAAAGAGACCCAATACATTGAAGCAGCGGTAAAATCCGGCAAGATCTCCGGCAATGGCGATTTCACCAAAAAATGTCATGCCTTTTTTGAAGAGCGCTACGGTTTCCGCAAATGCCTGCTCACCACCTCCTGCACCGATGCTTTGGAGATGGCTGCTATACTGCTGGATATTCAGCCCGGCGATGAGGTGATACTCCCCTCCTACACTTTTGTCAGCACCGCCAATGCCTTTGTGCTGCGCGGCGCAAAACTGGTCTTTGCCGACAGCAGCCCGGGCCATCCCAACATGGATGTCACCACCCTGGAAGCCCTTATCACCCCCCGCACCAAAGCCATCGTCCCTGTGCATTATGCAGGCATGGCCTGCGATATGCGCGCCATCATGCAACTGGCAGAGAAACATGGGATTTTTGTGGTGGAAGATGCGGCGCAGGCGATTGACGGCTTTTATGTTGAGACGGGAGACGGCCCTTCGACAAGCTCAGGGACCAGCGGGATTACTCCGGTGCCTGAGCCTGTCGAAGGCACAGTGCAGAACACCCAAAACGGCCCTTCGACAAGCTCAGGGGCCAGAGAAGCGGTGCCAGATCAATTCGACAGGCTCATTGTGTCACATGTCGAAGGCCCCACCGGCTCCATCGGTCACCTGGCCGCATTCTCTTTCCAC
>JAABSE010000167.1 GCA_011390575.1 Sphingobacteriia bacterium | reverse complement strand
CCATGGAGGACGTACTATCAGATATTTCCAAACTGGCAGACCATTACAAGGGGAGCGCAAAAAAGGTTTTCCTGGCTGATGGCAATGCTTTTGTGTTGTCGGCTCATAAACTGACTCAGATTCTGGAGCACGTACAAAAGGAGTTTGGGCGCATCCAGCGGGTGGCTTGTTATGCATCCTCCCGCGATATTCTGGCCAAATCTGATCAGGAGTTGTTACAGCTGAGAGAGCGGGGACTGAAGTTACTTTACGTAGGCATCGAAACCGGCGATGATGAGTTGCTCCAGCGTATCAACAAAGGGGAAACCTATCAGACAACGCTCGATGGTATTTCCAGGGCTCATAATGCGGGAATCGATACTTCCATCATGATCCTCAACGGGCTGGGAGGGAAGCTGTATGCCCAACAGCATGCAGTCAATTCCGCACGCATCATTAATGAGCTCAATCCAAAGTTTCTTTCTACCCTCACCCTGAGCATGCCTTATGGGGAAGAGCATTTTAAAGGGAAGTTCAAAGGGGAATACCAGCAGCAAACGGTGGTGGAGATCATGCAGGAATTGCGCTTGTTTATTGAGCACCTGGAGGTGGAAAATGTTATTTACCGCAGCAACCACGTTTCCAATAATCTGATTCTGGCAGGCACATTGTCCCGTGATAAAGATGATTTGCTTCAGCAAATTGACACTGCCATTGCCGCAACTCCATCAGACCTGATGCCGTTGCAATCGGGTGCTTTATAGTGTTTTGATCTGATCAAGCTCTGCTTTTTTCAGCATCTTTTCTTCTTCAATGTCATAGTCATTCTGCAATCCCAGCCAGAATTTTGCACTGTTTCCAAAGTATTGGGATAATCTTAGTGCTGTGTCTGCTGTAATCCTTCTGTTACCTTTCAAAATCTGACCAATCCTTGTCTGAGGAATGAATGTTTCTTTGGACAATTTGTAGGCGCTTATCTCCATGGGTTTAAGAAACTCTTCCTTTAGTATTTCTCCCGGATGTATATTCCTTAATTTTTCCATTTGTTGTCAATTATTAAAGGTTAATGATAGTCAATGATCTGCACCTCATGGGCATTCCCATCTTCCCATAGGAAAACTATCCTCCACTGCTTGTTAATTCTGATGCTATATTGCCCCTGGAAATTCCCACTTAATTTCTCTAACTGGTTTGCAGGAGGAATTCTTAAATCATTTATTGAATGTGAGTTATTGACCATTCTTAATTTTCTCCTTGCAACCTCTTGAATTTCATATGGGAGCTTTTTAGATCGTATAGCATTCCAGATTTTTTCAGTTTCCCTGCATTTAAAGCTTGCTATCATGAGGATGAGAATTTCCTGTATGGATTACTAACGTTAAAGGTAAGTATATTGTCATTGTTTTCCAAAAAAAATCTTTGAACTCCTCCAAAAGACCTTAAAATGGATGCTAAAGATTCCCCCTGTTAATAACTTCACAATCCATTTTTCTCCTCTTTTATATTTTGTGACAAAAAATTCGTATGGAGAAAAATGTTGCTCGTCATAAACTATGTCGGGTTTGAAGATGCAAGGTCGGATTTGGGGTTTTAAAACGCTTGTATATACCGCTAAATCTGTGTTTTAACTCTCAAGATTTCCGCAAAAATTCTTGCAGAAAAGTTTTTTATTTCACTTTAAGTAGTACTTTTGTTAAAAATTTCACAGCTAATCTTTTATCTGTTAAGAATATGAACAAATTGATTGCACTGACCGAAGCAGTAGATAAAATCAAAGACGGAATGGTTTTGATGGTGGGCGGATTCCTTACCACTGGTGGTCCTAACACTTTGATGGACAAACTTGCAGAAAGCAATGTTAAAAATTTAACCATCATTTGCAATGATGCAGCTTTTGACGAAAAGGGGATGGGAAAACTCATCGCCAACGGACAAGTCAAAAAGATCATTACCTCTTACATTGGTTCCAACAAATCAGCCGTGGAACAGATGAACGGGGGTACACTGGAAGTAGAATTTGCTCCCCAGGGAACCCTCGCCGAGCGCGTGAGGGCTGGTGGCTCCGGTTTGGGAGGAGTTTTGACCCCTACCGGTATTGGTACCAAAGTGGAAGAAGGCAAACAGGTAATTGAGATAGATGGTAAACCCTTCCTCCTGGAAAAACCTCTCAGGGCCGATGTTGCTTTGCTCGGTGCTTCCGTGGCTGATGATAGCGGAAACCTCTTTTTCAAGGGTACTACCCGCAATTTCAATCCCATCATGGCCATGGCTGCCGATATGGTGATGGCCGAAACAGCAGAAGTGGTGAAAAACGGAGGGATTTTGCCCGAAAACGTGCATACCCCGGCAATTCTGGTAGACTTCATTTATAAAAAACAATAATATGTCCGATAAAGTAATGATTCGTGTTCGCATGAGCTCCCATGATGCTCATTATGGTGGCAACCTGGTAGATGGTGCCAAAATGTTGCAACTCTTTGGTGATGTAGCCACCGAGCTACTCATTCGCCTGGATGGCGATGAAGGGCTGTTCAGGGCTTACGACAGTGTGGAATTTCTGGCTCCCGTATATGCCGGTGATTACATTGAAGCCACCGGTGAAATCGTATCGCAAGGCAATTCTTCGCGCAAAATGGTATTTACCGCTACCAAAGTAATTGCTCCCCGTGCCGATATTTCACCCTCTGCTGCCGATGTACTGGAAGAACCCATCGTAGTATGTACTGCCAGCGGAACCTGTATTACACCTAAAGATTGTCAACGCAAAAAATAACAACTCCCATGGAAAAACTCATTATTACGGCCGCCATTTGCGGTGCAGAAGTACTGAAAGAACATAACCCCGCCGTTCCCTATACCGCAGAAGAATGCGCCAGGGAAGCCAAACTTGCTTACGACGCCGGTGCAAGCATCATTCACCTGCACGTACGTCACGACGATGGTACCCCCACCCAGGACAAAAACCGCTTCAAAGAAGTGATGGATGCTATATACAAAGTATGTCCGGATGTGATAATTCAACCCTCTACCGGTGGTGCTGTGGGAATGACCGACGACGAAAGACTGCAACCCACCGAGCTGAATCCCGAGATGGCTACCCTCGATTGCGGTACCCTCAATTTTGGTGGCGACGAGGTTTTTATGAATACCGAAAACACCATCAAATATTTCGGTAAAAGAATGATCGAAAGAGGCATTAAGCCTGAGCTGGAAGTATTTGACAAGAGTATGATTGACATGGCACTGCGCCTGCAGAAAAAAGGTTTCATTGAATTGCCTATGCATTTTGATTTTGTAATGGGAGTCAATGGTGGAATCTCCGGCGATTTGAGGGATTTTGTATTCCTGCGCCACAGCATTCCTGCCGATGCCACTTACACCGTAGCCGGTATCGGACGCTTCGAGTTTCCCCTTGCCATGGCAGCCATCATCGATGGCGGACATGTAAGGGTTGGATTTGAAGATAACGTGTACCTTTCCAAAGGGGTACTGGCCAAATCCAATGGCGAGCTGGTGGAGAAAGTGGTAAGGATGGCCCGCGAAATGGGTCGCGAAATTGCCAACCCAGATGAAGCACGTGAAATTCTGGGACTCAAACCCCGCAAATAATAGGTGAAAGTAAATTGAAATAGAATTAATAATTTCCTGAGTTTTAACCCCCTATCACAATACACGAGAAATGAAAAAAGGAAACAAATACGGAATACACAGAGTTATTGAGCCCAAGGGCGTTTTGCCCCAGCCCGCCAACAAGATCGACAACAACATGGATGAGATTTACGACAATGAAATTCTCATCGACGTGCAGACGCTCAACATCGACTCGGCCAGCTTTACCCAGATAGAAGAGCAGGCCAAAGGCGACAAGGAAGAGATTGCACGCATCATGCTGGATATCGTTGCCAAACAGGGAAAGCATCGCAACCCCGTCACCGGTTCAGGCGGCATGCTCCTGGGTACGGTAGAAAAAATCGGCGATGCCCTCAAGGGAAAAATTGATCTGAAAGAAGGCGATAAAATTGCTACGCTGGTTTCTTTGTCGCTCACGCCGCTGCGCATCGACAAAATCAAGGATATCCGCCCTGACATCGATCAGGTAGATATTGACGGAAAAGCAATCCTTTTTGAAAGTGGGATTTATGCCAAAATTCCTGATGATATGCCCGAAACACTGGCCTTGTCTGCTTTGGATGTTGCCGGAGCTCCTGCACAAACTGCCAAGTTGGTAAAACCCGGTGATACTGTTTTGATCATTGGTGCCGGTGGAAAATCAGGAATGCTTTGCTGCTACGAAGCCAAAAAGCGTGCTGGCGTTACCGGAAAAGTAATTGGCCTGTGCCACAGCGAAAGAAGTACCAAAAGACTTGTAGACCTTGACTTATGCGATCATGTTTTTGCTGCCGATGCAACACAACCTGTTCCCATCCTCGAAAAAATTGAAGAGCTTACCGGTGGTGAAATGTGCGATGTCATCATCAACAATGTGAACATCCCCGACACCGAAATGGCCAGCATCCTTACCTGTAAAGACGATGGTATCGTATATTTCTTCTCCATGGCAACCAGCTTTACAAAAGCTGCTTTGGGTGCCGAAGGAGTAGGGATGGATGTAAACATGATTGTGGGCAATGGTTATACCCGCGGCCACGCAGAAATTACCCTGCAGATTCTCAGAGAATCCGACAAACTCAGAAAAGTTTTCACTGAACTATACGCTTAATGTAAATAATTTCCGGAGTCAGGATCATTTTCCTGACTCCGGAAAATTTTAATCACTCAAAACACCCTTAATCCACTCTATGAACAAAGGCTGCAGATACGGAACCCACAGGGTTCTT